>CANQLS010000224.1 GCA_947624765.1 uncultured Clostridia bacterium | reverse complement strand
TGCCGCCTGCGTGGATTTGGACGCCTATGTGCTGGGGCCGGTGGAATGGGAATTGGCGCTGCTGAAAAACCAGGTATCGGACTGGGAGAAGTTCCGGGCGGGATACGAAACTTCCCTGCCCATGCCGCCCTTTGCCGACATGGCGGTGTTCGTTTCATTCCTGATGGCCCTCAATTCCTATGAGCATAAGGAAGAAATTTACAGCTACTGGGCTCGATATTTGCCACTGTAAATAAATGGAAGGGAGGTTTTTTCATGGGGAATATCACGCGCATTGTGCAAATGGGGGTCTGTACGGGGTGCCAGGCCTGCGCTTTTTGCAAGCATATTTCCTTTGAAAAGAACCCGCTGGGGTTTGAGGCGCCCGTGGTAGACGATTCATGCGTTCATTGCGGAAAATGCGTGGCGGCGTGCCTGTATGACCCCAATCGGGAAGCGGATGCGGACGAATAGCCAGCGCGAAAGCGCCAGGTTCTTTTCTTTTATTTTCAGGATAAGTCTATTATTTTTCTGTATTTATCCATTTTTTTCGTATACATCCCCAAGGTCGGGCAATAAGCGAAGCGAGCGGTTTGCAGAAATGCAGGGCGAAACTTATTTGCACCCTCTTTGTCAGCTGCGTGCCCTTGGATGCGATTTTTCAGCTTTTTCCCGGCGTTATTTGTCCGGCTTAAGCAAAAAAGCCAAGAAACCCCTCCCGGGAAAAGTAGATTGATTCCCGGGAGTTTTCCTGGCATTTTATTTTATTGCGCTGCCGCGCATCCGCTGGCCCGGCGGTATCCTGCTGACGGTTCAGTCTGTCGACCAGGAGGAGGGGTCTTCCAGCTTTTTGATATACGCCTCGTCATAGGCGATAATGAGCTGATCCAGGATGGAGTTAAGCTCTTTTTCATTGAGGGGGAGGAAGGTAGCCACGTCCTTATTTTTGGGGTTGGCATCAGTGGTTTTGAAGAAAGAAAGATTTTGCACGTCGCGGGCGAATTTATCCAGGATGCGGTAGGAGGCATGGGAAAGGCGGGGAATAATGAAATCAATGGCTTTTTCCTGTTCCTCCGGAGTGGCGCCCAGAAATTTGGCGGATTTGCGCTGCAAATAGACCCGAATGGCGTTTTCGGAGGGAAGGCCCAGGTAGCACAGCTCGCTGAGCCGGTCCCGGACGGCGCGGTCGATTTTCCAGGGGTAATTGGAGCAGCCAATGACCATGGCCTTGGTTTTTCCCGAAACGCCATCGATATGCTGCAGGAAATCAGACACCAGTTCCTGGGTGTGGACGGAGGCATCGCCCTCCCGGCTGGGGCAGAGGCCCTCCAGCTCATCAATGCAAAGCACGGGAAAATCGTAATTTTTCAGTTCCTTGAACAGGAACTTCAGCCGCTTTTGGGCTTCGCCCACGTACTTATCCAGGATTTGGCCGGCCGTGATCGTGAAGAAAGCGCCGCCCGGCTGATGGGTCATGACATAATTGGCCATCGTTTTACAGAAGAAGGTTTTGCCTGTGCCCGGCGGGCCATACAGCAGCATGCCGGTCTGGCCTTCATTTTGCATTTGCTGGGCCAGGGCGGGGTATTCCTTCATGCGCATGGCGTTATCCAAATAGGATTTGACCTTTTGGATACTGTCTGTCATATCGATCAGGTCATTGAATGTGACGCTGGGGACTTCCTCGAAGCGGATGTCCCGCATGTTCAGGCCCAGTTCTTTTGCCTCCTCATCGGCGTTAGCCGGAGCGTCGGCCTCCGGAGCAGCCTGAGAGCCGGCGGCAGGCCGGGAGGGAGTTTCTGGCTGAGATTCGGGCTCTAACGGGGGGAGGGACTGGGGCAGTTCCTTGGGTACGATGCCCAGATCCTTCATGCCGGCCCGGATCAGGTCAATGAGGCGCAGGGTGGATTGTAGATGCTGGGCAGAAGCCTCGCCCGCAGTCAGCGTGCTCAATTGATATTGCAGCGTGGCGGCCTCCACATAACAGGCGAGCTGCTCCTTGCCCAGGGGCAGGATTTGTGCCTTTTGGATTTGGCTCAGATACCGCTCCTGCATTTTGGCGATTCTGCTTTCCTCGGACATGGTGTCACCCCCTCAATTGTTCGGCCATTTCCTGAAGCGCGGCGAGGATCCTATCCTGCTCGCTGCCGGAGCCAGCGTTGGTAGGAGCGCTGGGCGCGGAAGGCACGGAAGGAGCGGCAGGTGAAGAGGGCGCGGAGGGCGCATCCGAAGCCGTAACTGCCTGGGCCATCTTCTGCTTCACAATCGTCGGTGGCTCCAGGGTTTCCGGAGGGTATTCCCAGGCACCTCCGTTCACGATATTTTCAATCAGCTGATCGTCAAACTGATCGGCAAATACATTCTGGGAGCAGGATTTCACCAGAGTTTCGTTCATCTCCTGGAAGTATTGGCCCAGGTTCATGGACATAGGCTTGGTGGCCTTGACGAAGCGCTTGGTGAGATTGACAAAATCAATCTTCTGAATATCCTTGTTCAAATCCTTTACCACGCTGTTGACTTCCTGCATCGCATTGCCGAAATCCACCGTCATATCCATCAGCTTCATTTGGTCATCCAGCGTTTCCACGTTATCCAGCATAGTGCCCATATACCAATACTGGCCCAATTGCAGCCGCAGCCGGTTGCACAGCCTGCGCTTTTCTCCCGGCGCGGAGGCGGGGTTTTTGATGCACTTGCGGATATTGAGGATGGAGCGCTGAATATCGTTGCTCATCATATCCCGGCGGGTTTTGAGCTGGATAATGGTTTCGTCCACCTGTTTGCGCACTTGGGCGGCCTGTTCCGCCTTCAATTTGGCTCGATTGGCCTGGGGAGAATTGTTTCTTAAATTATCCAAAAAGGACATATGTCTGCCTCCTTCAAAAGCATGGGGACGGATTGCTTCGTCGCCGGATTAGGAATGAATGACTGCCTGCGGATCCTGAACCTTTTTTTCATTTTCAGGGGTGGGAACGGCTTCGGCCGTGGCGACCGCCTGGGCCTGGACGGGGGTTTCCTGGGTATTTTCTTCCTGCTGTGCATTGGCCTGCATCCATTGCTTCGCGTTCACGTGCAGCACAGGAATCACCTCGTCCGCCTTCTTTTGAAGTGTCTCCAGCTCGTTCTTTTCCCGGAGGATTGCTTCTTCCTGCTGGCGCATTTTGGCAATATATTCCTCCGTCATGCGCATGGAGCGTTCTTTCAGCTCGGCGATTTCATTTTCATTCACTTTGCTGCCCGTTTGGGCGCGAACGCGCAGGTCATTGATGAGCACCTTGGCGTCCCGGATATTGGCCTCAATATAGCCCAAATCGGCATCGGCGGTCTGGATGAGGGTGGAGAGGTGGCTGATGCGGTTATTACAGGTATTCACGAGGATATTTTCCTGGGGGGTCAGCTCCCGCTTGCCCTCCTGCTCAATGCTCAGCAGCTGCCACACCTGCTGCTTATCCTTCTTAAAGGCTTCTTCCTGCTGCTTTTTCAGAAAATTCTTGGCCGCCCTGTCCTCTTTTAATTTGACGATATACAGGCGCGTGCGGCCGATTTCGATATCCAGGTCATTCTGGGCATAGCGATCCCGAAGGATGGCGTCGGAAATCTCGCCCAGCAGCGCGTTCACGTCCTGCTCCGGATCGTATTTGAAAATCAGCGTCAGGGATTCGATGGCTTCCACTGCCCGCTGGTCAAAGGGACCCAGGTCCTTGAGCGCGTCCACGGGCCGCTCGACAATTTTACGAATTTCTTCCAGCTTGCCGTCGATGGCCATGCGTTCCTCCAGGGAGGCATTGGGCAGCGTCTCGCCCAGCTTGCTCCGCAGGCGTTCGATGGCCAGGATAATCTGCTGGCCCCCCGACTGATTCCGATTGATGATATCGTTGAGGATATCCTGCTCCGAGGGTTTCTTTTCCTCTGCCTTTTCTTCCTGGCGGGGGGGTTGGGGGGTCGTGT
>CANQLS010000223.1 GCA_947624765.1 uncultured Clostridia bacterium | reverse complement strand
TATATCCATATATTTTTTTATTGGAATCAAAGAAATTCCAAGATCTTAAACTATTTAATATTCCAAGATGAAGGATTGATTCATCTGGCAATAAATTTATAGTATTTTTAGCAATCCAGATATTTGAAAAAGGTAAGCTATTATCATCAATTTTATTTCTTAACATATCAACTTTCATTTTCCAATTATTATAATAAGATATATCACCACTATTATTTGAAGTAGCATTATATTTATTAAAAAAATCAAGTTCATTCATTTGAAAAACATAAGTTGTTTTCTTAGAATAATCTCTTATTTCACCATCTAAATTTACTCTCCAAACTTCCTTAGGAGCAATACTTAAATAAGCACCGGAAATATTACCAATATAAATTAACACATCCATAAATTTAATATTAGAGTCATATTGTGTTTGATCACTTAAAATATTTCCAAGTATTTTATATTTTCCAAAATAATTACTAGTTCTATCACATAAAACTACAGCATTATACTTTTCACAGAATAAATCAACAGCAATCGTTAATTCTTTACTAAATTTTTGATGATTGCCAACAAAAATTGCTATTTTTTTATTAGTTAATTTAGGTAATTTATCATAATATTCAACCCTTCTAATCACTCTAGTATCAGGTAATTTTTCAACATTAAAATTATCACTATATGTTGAAACAATATTAATATGAACTGGTCCTCCGCCATTTCTTCTACATTCCAATAAAGCCTCATTAATTTTTAAATTAGATGCCCACTTATCCTCTTCACTATAAACACTTGGTATTTGAACACTTAATTTTACAATATCATTTAATTGGACACTTCTATCTAAAACTTGCGGAACATTTTGTCCAATTTTTCCAAAATGTTGAGAAGCTGTAACAGCAATGACACTTAATTTTCTATAAAATGCTTCAGTTAATCCTGGTATATAGTTTCTTGACGCAGTTGCACCAGTACAAACCAAAACTACCGGTTCTCCACTTTCAGCAGCCATACCACAAGCCATATAAGCAGCTGAACGTTCATCAACACAGGAATATTTTTCAAAATACTCATCATTTTGCATACTACCTGTAATACTTATATTTGAAGTTCCAGGACTTAAAATAACTTTTTTTATATTATGTTCTTTTAATAAAGTTATTAAAATTTGTATATTTACTTCATCAGTATATTTATTTTTCATTATATTTCTCCTTTATATCAAGTGCTTTTTTCAAAAATACATCACTTTTTTTTCTTTCCTCTTCAAGAATCATATAGGCTTTATTATAATCATGATTCAAATTATCATTGGTTATTTCTTTGCCATTACATTTACGATTTTTTAGTTCAAATTTATCTAATAAATTATCTATCCTTGAATACATATTTTTTAAAGTATTTGATTCTCTTTCAAACACAACAAAAGGTTTATCAAATAATATAGAAAAAACACAAGAATGAAAAGAATCAGTACATATAAGATATGCATTTTTTTCTAAATAAAGAAATTCAGATGGACCAATATCATATAATAAATTATTCTTATCAAATATATCTATTACATCACATTTATTTTTTAAAGCAAAATCTTCAATAATTTTTTTTCTTTCAAGTGATAATTCTCCTAAAAAACAATTTAAAATATATTTTTCACTTTTCAAATTATTTGGTTTTTTTATTATTTTTTCCCAATCTTCTTTTGTTAATAACATAGTTGGATCAATTACTACTTTCGATTTATTATTACCTATTAAATCATCAACTATTTTTTTTCCTACTTCTTCTCTTATAGATATATCTTTGAAATTATTAAGTCCCTTTTTATATTGTTCTTTAAAACCTAAAGGAAAATTAGATAAACCTATGCTAGCAGCATAACAAACATTTTTTTCTTTACTACTTAAATAACCTAAAAACAATTCCGAATTATCTAAATAATAAGGATTCCATATTTGATCACTACCATATACATAATAATCATAATTACTTTTAATTTTATTTGTAATTGACAAATCATTTTTGTATCTTAAATAATCTTTATTAAATTTTAAAAACTTTTTTTCTTTTTCTTTGTCTAATTTTGAAAGTTTAAATTTATAAATATTCATACCAATAATTCTTTTAATATTTCTTAATATTGAAGAAGAATTATATTTGACAATTAATGTGCTTACATCAAATCCTAAACTTTTGATTTTTTCCTGTAAAGCATAATTTTGTAATTTATTACCAAAATTAGTATTTCCATATAAGGTAATTATTAATACCTTTTTCATATAATCAATCCCCACTTACAATTTTATATAGTAATCCCAAAATCACATTAATATTCTATCATAAAAATAAAAATGTGTAAATAAAATTGTCTACATAAATTATATTTAAAATTGAAAATAAACAAAGGGTTGTTCACCGGTAAAGGCTAAGCAAAATATCAATCCAAGAATAACAAAGAATACTGTTAAGCCTAAAACTGTATCTAAATTAACTACAGGATAGTACCCTTCAATATCTTTTTCTTTATTTTTATATGATTTTACAATAGCACCTATTGTAAATATCAATAATATAATTATAGCAACAAATGACCATACAAATGGTTGTTTGATTCCATCTTGTAATGTAAATATACCTTTTATTACTAACCACGCATTACTAAAACTATCTGCTCTAAAGAAAATCCAGGTAAATGATATAAATACAAAAGTTATTGATACATCCAAAACTTTTCTAAATATGCTCTTTTCTTTTTTCTTAGGTAACATCTTATCAACACATAATGCAAGACCATTTAATCCTCCCCAAAAAACAAATGTCCAACTTGCTCCATGCCATAATCCACCAAGTAACATCGTTATAAATAAATTTATATATTGCCTTACTT
>CANQLS010000222.1 GCA_947624765.1 uncultured Clostridia bacterium | reverse complement strand
TCTTTCACAAGTAACTTTAATAATTTGATTAACCTTTTCAAAATCAATTGTATATGGAGAATGAGTTGTAATTATAAGTTGACTTGGATTCATCCTTAATAAAGCACTTATATAAATTTTTTGTAGCAAAACATATAAGTGATTTTCTGGTTCTTCTATAATATAAATTTTTTGCTTATCACTATTATATGTTTTTGATTTTAAAATCATAGAAAAAATTTTATTTTTTCCATCACCAATATTATTAAACTCAATATCATTTGCATCATAAGTAGCAACATTTAAAGATTTATATATATTTTCTTCCTTAATATTTGGAATAATTTTAAAATTTAAATCATCGAGCAAATCTTTAAATTCATCATTTTTGTTTAATTCATTTTGTATATCAAGAATAATTTCTTCACTTTGAATAGTATTATTTAAATTTTTTATTTCATTTAATATATTTTCACCAAAAAAAATCCCATTGTCCTTATTATCAGCTTCTTTATACTTAAAAAATTCTTTCTTAGAATTATCAATATCGTATACAGGAGTAATGTATATAATAGAAAGTACTTTATCAAGCTGAGTTTGGGTATTCGTTTTCACTTCTTCATAATCTAAATCTGGATCACCATAAATTAAAATATCTTCATATTCTAAAGTTTCATCATTATATGTTGAAACTAACTTTGCAATAATATATTTTTTTCCTTCAGTATCATTATGTATATAATTACCAACTATTGCTAATTGTTCCGGTGTTAAATCATCTGCACTCAATTTTATTTCAATTTCTATATTTTCTTTATTAGAATTTGTTGAATCAGAAGCAACAAATGGAATTCTCCTTTTATTATAATCTAATACTTTTAAAATGGCAGAACAAATATTAGTTTTACCGCTGTCATTTTGTCCTATAATAATTGAAACTTTTTCTATCGTATCTATATCAATATCCAAACCTCTATAATTCTTTATTTTTAGTCCACAAATTAACATACTAAACACCACCATTCAATTATTAAATAGTATATCATAAACTACTTAATAAATCATTAGCTTTGATTAAAATATTTACAATTCACCTTTTTTTAACATTTATTTCCATTTTCTAATTTTTATAAATTCTTTTAATATTTTCATTTAAATATATTGCTATTTTAATATAACTTTTTCAATTTCTAAAGATAATTCATCAAAATAATTAATTAAAAATGTTTTAAATTCACTATCGTTTATTTTTAAATATTTACTAATTAGACCATAATATAATTCATCTTTAATTATTTCATTTTCTTCTAATTTGTCTATAATATTATAATGACACATTCCATTTCTAAAAGT
The DNA here is from genome assembly GCA_947624765.1 of uncultured Clostridia bacterium. GTDB lineage: Bacteria > Bacillota > Clostridia > TANB77 > UBA1234 > RGIG4465. The sequence continues at coordinate 4,275 of CANQLS010000222.1, read as the reverse complement.
TCTTTCATCTAATAAAGAATAATTTTTACAAATTAAATTTATTCTTTTAAATTTACAATTAATTTCTTTTTCAAATAGTTTTAATAAATTATGATATGTTCTATAAAAAGATATATATGCCATTCTATATTTTAAAGAATCACAAATATCACTATTTAATAATATAAGTTTGCAAAAATTTAAAATGGATAAATTATCCAATAAAAACAAAGCAATATTTAAATCAATATTGTCTTTTAAGATATTATTATTTTGCTTAGAAACATCATAGTCTTCTTTCGTAATTTTATAAGAAATATTTGTTTTACAATCAAAATTTTTATTATTTTGAAATATTTCCATTATTAAGTTAAGTAATTCAGCAATAACAGCCGAAGAATTTCTAATTTTCTCAGTATTTATAATATTATTTTTCAATATGATATATTTTAAATCTGATACAATCAAAAATGTATTCCCTATTATTTTGTTCTTATACTTATATACTCCAAAATTAGTTATTAATTTTCTAAAAATCTTTTTTTTAAAATAATTCAAATTATTAGAAAAATAATTCATAAATCCTTTATTGGAACCATCTATTTTATTTAAAATCTTCTCAATATTTAATTCATATGGTTTAATTTTTGCTCTACATCTTTTTAACTCTACCTTATAATTAAAATCCAATTTTATATTTGCGATATAATCTGTAGCTTCTAAAGTCAAAAAAATCAAATAATTCATGAAAATCATTAATAAAATACTTGAATCTTTTTCATTTTTAAAACTTTTCGTTATTGAATAAAGATATTGAATTTCTTCTCGTACAATTTTATCGTTATATTCTTTTAAAATTAAGTTTTCTATTTTATAATTAACACTTAACATTAAATAATTCACCATCCATTCAATTAAAATATTATTTCACAATTATATTTTAATTCCATTTGTAGTATTAACATTTACATTTATGTTTAATATAAAACTTCTCCTATTTAAAATTTAAATACATAATAATTTATTATAAAATCTAATATAATCATTATCTAAATTGTCAATTACACATTTTAGTATCATTAAATTCACTTTTTTTTCATCCAATGACAATTAGTTACTAAAAATGGAAATATCTTGCTTCATGTCTTTAAAATTATTATCTTTTTCTTTTAATTATAAATAAATCTTATTTTAACAATAAATTAATTTAATTTTGTCTTTTTGTAAATTTATAGGATATAAACAAAGTATAACCATTATAATTTTACATTTTACTTACATAATTTTCTTGAATATTATCATAAGCCTTATTTTCTATTGTACTTTTTTATACAGAAAAGACACGATATAGCATCTTTAAGGCATTTTTTCAAACTGATACCTCTCAAAAAATCAGCAAATATAACAGATACAGGGCAATTTATAATGAAGATTTTTCAATCAATTCAATTAATTGTCTAATATTAGCACGTTCCTTTTTATAAAAACAATCTATTATATATTTTGTGTCTATTAATAGTAAGGATATTCTTTCATGATTACATTTTTCTTTTTTATCTCTCCAAGCACTATTTGCAAATCCCATATATTTTATATTATCATCACATTTGAATGGCTCTTTATTTTTATTAAATGGAATAATAAATGAATTATATATATTATTTTTTTCAAAACCATATATTTGAGGATTATTTAATATATGATCACCATATGTTATTTGTTTTTGAATTGAATCAGTGTGTGGTAAATCAGAAATATTACCAGTAATACCATATTTATAGTATTTTGCATCAAGAATATATATTTTTTTCAAATTGTTATCAATTAAAATTGAATCTGGTCTTAATTTTGACTTATCTTCTTCAACCTTACCTTTAATGTTCCAAAAAGCATTAGGGAAAAATTTGCTAATATCTACCCTAGAACCTAAAGTTTCGTTTACCATTTTTTCCCAAACATATTCATATCTTCTAGTCCCATAAGTTTGTTGATTTTCAAAGCTATCTTCAAAAGTCATCTCGAGAATTCTCTTCATATTAGAAAGCAACATTTTTTTTCTATCATTAAACGTCTTTGCTAATTCTTTATTAATAATATCAATATAGTATTTTATATTATCTCTTATCATTTCTTCTCTTAAATTACATTCCGGAAGATAAACCTTTCCAAATAAGAATCCTATATATTTAAAACTTTTATGTACACAATAATTATTGAGTTCAGTTATTAAAGTATTTTTTTGAATATTTGATTCATAATAAGGATTTATATATGTAACACTATCATTTTCAAAATAATGCTCCGAATTAAGTGTTTTCTTCCAATTGATTTTTCCATGACTTTTTTGAGAATATTTTTTTTCGATTTCTTGATATAATCCATTATTAAAATAATCATTTATAATCCATATTAACGAGTTATAAGGAACTTCATCATTATTACCAATATCATCACCAAAATCAGTTTTTTCATTATTAGAATTTTTCACCAATGTAATAGTTTTTAGCAATAACAATAAATCTACTTTTTGCTCTCTGGTTAATTCATCTTCAGCATCAAAATAATCCTTATCATATCCGATAGGTAAAAAGATATTAATTTTATCTTTTCTATATTTTAAACCAACAAAATTATCCTCTTCATAACCATTTTTAAAAATTACTTTATCGGAAAACCTCATATTATTCTCCTATCTTTTTAATAGCATAATCTTCTGTTACCTGTATTTCATCTTCTTTAAATATTAAATTAAATATATCTAAAGATTTTTCGTTAAAAGAATCAATCAGTTCCTCATAAGAAGATATTAATCCAAACCAATATGAAGTATTTAATTTTGCTACATCTTCCCATAGATATGATAATATTTTTTCAGCAAATTCTTTTTGATTTTCAATTTCTTCAATAGTAACAAAATATACACCTAATTGCTTATCTTCACCATTTATTCCAGATGTATCATCAATGATATGCTTATTTATTTCAGTAACAAATTTTTCCCAAGTTACATTTGGATACTTATCACCTAAAGGAATAATTTTATTTCTTAATTTTTCAGATTCTTCATTATCAGCAAATACATTCTTTATATATTCCATCTTCCATCTACGTTTGAAAGCAGTATCCAATGTAAATACATTTTGATCACTTGTATTCATAGTGGCAATTATCCACATATTAGATGGAATATATATATGTTCTAAGCTTATACCATTTTGATTTAAATAATCTAAAATTGGACCATTATAAATTTCATATTTACTTTTACCATTAGAATCTCTATCTAATAATTGAAATATATCACCAAATATTGCAGAGGAATTTCCTCTATTAATTTCTTCAATAATCAAACTTACTTTTTTATCTTTATTTTCCAAAGCATATTTTAAGGCTAAAGTAAATGGTCCAGGATGAAATAAATATTCAACTTTGTTATCTTTTACCATAGGAATTATTTGTCCGACAAAATCGCTATTTGTATATTCAGGATGGAATGTTGTTCTATAAATCTTGTATTCATTTTCATTAAATTTAGCATTTACAATATAACTTTTTCCACTCCCTGGAACACCATAATATATTTTATTATATGCATTAAAAACATCTATATCTATACCTTTGTTTTTTAATAATTCTAAAATAAATTTTTTTCTTTCTTCTGTATTGTTAAATGTTAAAGACTTATCAGAATCAGCAATAATAGCATTAAAATGTAATTCATCCTGATTTTTTGTATAAATAGAATATACAAACCATGCACTTTCTTCTTTTAGTCCTAAATTTAAAATTATCTTTCTAATACAATCCTCATTTATTTCTTGATCATCATAAGTAATTTTAGGAGAATACTTTAGTGTTCTACGCCCTATATGTTTTTTTCCTTCTATTTGTTTAACTATGAGTAAAATAAATTTTGCATCTGGTATTAATTTTCCATTAACAAATACTTTTTTATATAAACTTGCCAATTCAGTCTTATAATTAGTTGATTGTCCACCTTTTCCTAAAGGACAAGAAACTAATTCTTTATTATCCATAATTGAATAAACCATTGACGTTATTAATTCTTCTGCTCCAGGAACAGAAAATTTGTAATCAGCATTTTGTCCTAATGCAGTTCCCCAAGATGGAGTTCCTCCTCCATCAGCAATATTCATATTAAAAGTAATTGATCCAATATCTAGTTTCATAAAATACCTCCTTCTTACTAATCTAACCAGTTTTCATCAATATCTTTCAATTGAGTAAAAATATAATCCAATAATATATAAACTAAATTAACATCCCAACCATTAC
>CANQLS010000221.1 GCA_947624765.1 uncultured Clostridia bacterium | reverse complement strand
TTGTCCCCATAGGGGGCCTCCTGGCCATTGGCCACGCGCATATCGGCATATTTGCTGCCCGCGGGGAAATTGCAGTATTCAAACAGGTGCATGGCTTCCTTGGGGCCGCGGGTGCCCAGATTGACGGCCATCATCACGGCGGAGTTGGCCTTTTTTGCCCAGCGGTGGAATTCATCCGTGCCCACGGTATTGGGTTCCATTTGCGCCCAGGCGGGGTCCAAAGTGGGCGTGCGATGGGGGCCTACCCCATCCTCCCATTCATAGCCCGATACGAAATTGCCGCCGGGATACCGAATGACGGGAATATTCAGGGGGCGAATGAGATCCAGCACGTCCTGCCGGAAGCCCTCCGCATCGGCGGTGGGATGCTCCGGCTCATAAATGCCATGGTACACGGCCCGGCCCATATGCTCGATGAAGGAGCTGTAGAGCCGCTCGTCAATCCGGTCAATGATGCTGCCAAGGTCAATCCGCAGGGATGCTTTCAAGGGAAGTCACTCCAATCTTTTTCATTGATTCTTTATCTTGCATCTTGCAAAGACGCTTTCATTTTTGGGGGCTTTTTCGTGCCGTCAGATTTCGCCGTTTGCCAACGTCAGGGGGCTGGGGGACAGCACCGTCCAGGGCCATCCTTCCGCATCCCACACGATGGTGCTGATGCACAGCTTCAGCGCCCCGCCCTTTTCCCAATATTCCGTCACCAGATAATCCTGGCCGTTATCATCCTGGAAAATCGAGGCATGGCCGGGCATAATGACATTTTCCTTGGCCTCCGTCACGGCGGTGGCCCCGCCCTTGACCCCGCCGTCCAGCATCGCCACGCCGTCCCGGGCGTAATAGGGCCCCGTCAGCGCGTCGGCCCGGCCGCAGCCATTGTGATATTTGCCCTCCACCATAATATCCACGGCGGCAAACAGATACCATTTGTCCTCATGCCGGATGACGTACCCCGCTTCAATGGCCCGATCCCCCTTGACGCGGGAGGCCAGGGAAAGCAGCTCCGGCCCTTCGGGGTGCAGCAGCAGCCCCGTTTCGGGATTCAGCCGGGTAATCTTGATGCCCGTCCAGGCCGACCCGAACACCAGCCAGGGCAATCCCGCTTCATCGATCACCACGCAGGGATCGATGCAGTTATAGCTGTCCCCCACATAGGAACGGATCACCGGCCCCCGATCTTCCCAGGCATAGGCGGGATCGGTCACATCCAAGGTGGTATTGGCATAGCAGCCGATGGTGGAGCGCTGGGAATAGAGGCTGGAAATGGCGTAATACACATAATAGGTATTCCCGATTTTATAGATGCCGGGGCACCAGATTGCGCCGCCGGGAATATCCTCCTCCATCCAGGGCTCGGGCAGGCCGTTTGCATAGGAATAGACCTGGGTGGGGGCCGACCAATCGGTCAGATTCTTGGAGGAGCGGATGGAGCAGCTTTTCGTATTGTCCCAGGCCAGAAGGTAATAGGTGTCGCCCTCTTTGAGGATTTCGGGGCAGCCCGCATGGATGGAAGGATCCTGCAGCATCAGCATGCGGGGGAACACCGTGGTGCCGTCGTCCACCTGAAACGCCCGCCAGAATTGATTGCGCACCCCGTCGTTTTCCGCCGCCTGGACGATTTTGGCGTCCAGCACGCGCACGCCGTCCTGAAATTGCAGGCACAGGCCGCTGCTGACGGATACGATGCGCATTTTCTCCATCGTGCCCTCAAAGCGCCAGCACTGGGATGCGGAATCGCTTTCCGCCGCCAGCGCAATCACCGCCCCTTCCTTTTTGGAATTGCGGTACACGGCCAGGTAGCGCCCCGAGGTCAGGCATTCCAGCTTCCAGGTGCCGTCCGCCTGCAAATGCAGCCGCCAGGCCTGGTTCAGCTCCCGATCCCAGGATTCGGTCTGCGCCGTGGAAGCATTGGCCGATATGCCGTAATTGGATGCGGAAAGCGTCATTCCCGTATCCGAACTGAGAAAGCGATAAACCGCCCCGTCCTGAAACATAGGTTCCTCCTCCATATGCGCGTTTGCCGGGCCTGCCAGCATGAGCAGCAGCGGCAGAATGAAAAACATCGCGTAACGTTTCATCTTTTTTTCCTCTCATCGGTGGATTGAGCGGGCAAGGAAACGCGGGGGCGCCCGCCGCGCAGGGCAGGCGCCCTTCCGATTCGTTATTGCTGATTGGCCGCGTAGGTATCGGCGTCCACAAACAATTGCACCGCTTCGCCGCCCACAAAGCTGAACATCAGCGCGCCCTCGGTCAATTGCAGGGGTTCGGTTTCCCGTTCTTCCCAATCGAACCAGGGGCTCTTGGTCAGGTCAAAGTGCAGCGTGCCCGATTTGCCGGTCACATCGCCCTGGGCGGTCACGGTGGCCATGCCGTCCTTCACAATCACGGTCACGGTAATGTTGGTATCCGTGGTGGCGTCCCAGCCGTCGTCCACGCTGACATAGCAATCCTTGAGCCATTCCTGGTTTTCTTCCGCAATCAGGAAGCCCATCCACTTGCCGTCAATGAACTTGGTGCCATAGAAATCCACCCGGTCGTCGGAAACGCGGCGCACATTGAAGCCCAGGTAGGTATCGCCGCTGCGATAGAAGGTCAGCCCGCCGTCCAGCTGATCGGACGCGCCCCGGGTGACCACGAATTTCGCGCTGAAATTGCCCGAAACGGTGAGGGCCGCGTCCAGGGGCACTTCTACGAATTCCGGTTCCGCTTCTTCCGCGCAGGCGAAGGTGGTCAGGGCCAGGAACGCCAACAGGATTGCCAAAAACTTCTTCATGGGGATTCCTCCTTATACCGTTATACGGTTTTTTTTGATGATTTTATTGTACCGGATTTTGCCGAAAAAACAAGACGAAAATCGTCCATACCCGTAAAAATCGTCCAATAATCTTCCGTTATCGCAGGTTTCTGACGGAAAAAAGTAAGGAAACGATTGTTTCACAGGCAGTTGACAAAGTATCACACTGGAACCATTCTGCAAAATAGCGATACCAAAATTGTAATCCGCAGAACGGACTGCGCCCGTCAAACGCGCAAGCGCGTTCGCCGGGTACACGGCTGCGGGAGCCTTTCAGGCTGTCCTCGCCGTTAGTCGGCCCTGCGGGCCTCC
>CANQLS010000220.1 GCA_947624765.1 uncultured Clostridia bacterium | reverse complement strand
ATGATTATGACGCCCTTGAGCAGGTCGAACATATTCAGCCCCATTTTCCGCTTCAGCTTCAAGCTTCCTTCCCTTCCTTTCCCAGAAGTCCCCTCAAAAATGCAGCGGATTGCAGCACGTCTTTCCGCTTCACGCACAGATAGAGCCCATAGGCCGCTAAGTAGGCCAAGATGGCCATGCCGTTGGGCAGCAGCCAGCTGCACAGGATGAACACCGCCGTCAGCGCGCCTTCCAGCCCATGATCCCAAGCCAGATGCATCGGCATCTGCCGCGCCAGCAGCGTCTCCGTATAGATAGCTTTCAAGGCATAGAGCACGATAATGGAAAGCACCGCCAGATCCAGGCTGCCCAGCAGGCCCACCGTGCAGTACGTGGCCGGCAGGCTCACCAGCACCACCGCGATATTGGCCCGCATAATATCCTTTTCCCGCCGCAGGGTCTTCAGATAGGTCAGGGCGAGCACGCTGGTGCGGGCCTCATAAATGCACAGGGGAAAGAGAATGGCCAGATAGCGCAGGCTTTCCTCATAGCGGGGCAGCCACAGCCGAAGCAATTCCTTTCCCGGCACATAAAAAAGCAGCAGGCCGTACATGGCCGCCGTCAGGCAGGTGCGCGCCGGGCGATAGATTTCCGCCAGCGTTTCCCCGCTGGATCGGCGCAGGGTGGGATAGAGCACCACGCTCACGGCGGAAATGCAGGTAATCAGCATATTGGCCATGCTCAGAGAAAGGGAAATTTTACCGAACACAATCGTTCCCCAATGCTCTTCAATGGCGAAGCGGACGATGCCCACAATCAGCTGGCCGGCAAGGCTGGCCAGCATAATCTGCACGCCGGTATGCACCAGTTCCCGGGTCAGCGGGAAAGATTGGCGAAGAGGCAGCGGCCGGCGGAACGTCACTTCCCGGCACAGGACGGCCAGATAGATCAGCACCGCGCCCACGCTGATGATTTCCATGCCCGCCACGCAGCGGAAATCCCGCAGGCCCAGCAGCATGCACAGCGCCACCAGCGCAAAATTGATCAGCCGCTCCCAGGTAAAGCTCCGGGCGTAATCCGATATGCGATTGGTGGCCTGCAGAATCAATTGCAGGTAGGTTTTCAGAATCTGCGGCCCGATAAAGATCAAGGCCAGCCACATGGCCGTGCGCTTTTGGGGATCCTGCATCACCGCGGCACTAATCAAAAATGCAGCGGCAATCAACAGCGTCACATGGACAGTCAGGCTCCAGAACTGGGAGGCCATGGTGCGGCCGTCCAGGTCTGCATAGGCTGCGCCCCCGTACTTGAGCAGCGCGCCCTCGCACCACCCTAGGGAAAAATATCCCAGAAAAGAGCAATAGAACAGGTATAGCTGCCAATTGCCGTAATTTTCCTCGGTCATGAATTTGGGCAGCAGCAGCGTCAATGCAAAAGTGGTCAGGATCCGGGTCAGATTGGCGCCCGCTGCATACAGGATATACCGAATGAATTGCCGCGCCCGTTGATTCAAGCGCCTCGCCTCCAGGGAACGGATGGAATAACGCCCCGTCAGCGCCCTCCTGTCACCGGGAAAATACCCATTTGTAAGGAAGCACGCCGTACCAGGGAATCGGGGCCAAAAGCTGGGTCAAATAGACTTCAAATACGAAAAAGCGCACTGCCACCAGCCCGATGATCCCAAGACCTACCAACACCCGCATTCGGTCATCGGTCTCCTTCTTGAACATCAAAGGATAGCTGAAAACCTGAATCACGCTTAGGCCATCCGCGGCCCGCAATGCGCCGGGAATCCTGGCAGAGAAGAGCAGGAAAGCCGTCGATACGATCATCATATAGGTCATCCATTCAAAATCCTTGTCCTGCTTGGGATAACGGGCCAGATAGAAGATGTGTACCAGCGTCAGAAAGAGTACCGTTAAAAACGTGCGATCGGAAAACTCCCTCGCATCCTGATACGTACCTATATATCTGCTGAAACGCGGAATCACCTGCACCAACAGGCGCATCAGGACGCCCAGCAGCGGATAACTAATAAACGCGGCCCCTAAAATTACCAGGCATCGCTTGGGCGTAGCGCGAAGGCCGTAGAGAAAATAGATGGGAAGATAGATAAACGACGTGGCATGCATCGTCATTCCCAGCAGGTTCCAGAAAAAATAACGTTTCCAATCCCGTGCCTTCAGGTATCTTACCGAATAAAGGAAAATAGAAGTCGCCAACAACTGCCGCAGCGCATTGAGGGATTGGAAATAAATGCCGCAAATGAAAAAGATCAAGATACTGATCGGGATCGAGACAGATTCATGATAGAACGCCTTGAAGAAAAAGATCATGGTCAGCAGGCCCACAAATGAGATAGCCCACCAGGCGTCGTCCGTAAACAGGCCAAAGAAGCGGAAGATCAGACTAAATCCCGGATCCGGAAAGCTCTCTATCCCATAATTATTTAAAAGGTCATAACCGTTTTCATAGATAGAGGCATAGTCCGTACCCACTCGATAACGAAGAACCGTGACAATGATGAAGGGCAGCGCCGCCAATACACAAAAGGTAATATAGGTGCTGCGAATTTGGGGAAGGGGCCTTGCCCGCTGGGCATACACGGCGAAAAACAACGAAATCGCCAGCATTACGAGATAAATTGTCATTGTTTCACTCCCAAATCCCTGTCTGATAGAAGCGATCCAGCTTTGAAGCCTCCTGCATAATATCCAAATGCCTGTGCTGAAGCTCCGCGCGCAGATCCTTTCCGCGCCCTTCCGACAGCGCGGCGCGAATATGCGCGCACCATGCCGTGGGCCCATCTTCCAGCGCCACAAACCGCGCCTTTTCAGAGAGTGCCGCTTCCCGCGTAATCACTGATGACAGGATAACTGGCAAACCGGCCGCTTGCGCTTCCAGAGCCACCAGCGGCATGCCCTCAAACAGCGAAGGCAGTACAAGTACGTCCATCGCCATGTACCAGCGGTTCACTTCTCCCGTGGGCGGAACAAACAGTACGCTCCCCTCCACGCCAAGCTGCACGGCCAGTTCCCTCATCTGCTCCAGCAGCGGGCCCCCGCCAATCAGCACCAAGCGGCTGTTCGCGTCCTGCTTATGATATTCGGCAAATATCCGCAGCAGAAAGTCATGATTTTTCTGGTCAATAAAGCGGCCCACATGCCCAATCACTCGGCAGCCTTCCAGCCCCTGTGCCCGGCGCATCTGCTCTCGAACCTCGGCATCAAAGCGAAAGGCTTCACAATCCAAAGCATTGTTCATGATGATCGCACTCTTTGCGCCTTTTTTCCCAAAGAGGCTGCACGCCGCCTTTTCGCTGCAGGCAAAACGCGCTGTCGCCGTCCATGTGCTCAGCTTTTTGTAAAGCCAATAGACAGGTCTTGCGGCGCCTTTTCCTCCCACAGCCGCATGGGAATGGGAAATCCTGATTTTCACCCCCGCCGTCATAGCCGTCAGATTGGCCACGAAATTCATTTGTGTCATATGCGCGTGAACAATCTGAACATGGTTTTCACGGAGAATCCGCCAAAGCTCCATGCAGCTTTTCAGCAGGTTTTTCCTCTTGGAGGTGATGCAATAGACGCGAAAGCCCGCCGCTTCATACATATGCCGCATGCGGGGTTCCGGTTCGGCATAGCTGATGCAGATCCAGTTATAATGCGCTGAATCCATGTGAGAAACATACCGATAAACCACCATCTCCGCGCCGCCGCTGCCCAAACCGGACACCACCTGGGCCACCGTGCGCCTGGCTGCATCATCCATGGGGGCCTTGCTCCTTTCGGGGGATTACTTGTTTCCTTCCGTCTGGGTATGCAGCTCCACGCAGACCACTTCGGGCCGATTCCAGAATCTGGGGAGCGCGGAATCGCCCAGCCCGCGGCTGAGGATCATGCTCATCGTCTTGTTTTCAAATGCGCCGCCGTCGTATTTGGGGAAGAGCGTTTTATCCTCCCCGCACACGCCGCCCACAAAGGGAATGCGGATCACGCCGCCGTGCATATGCCCGGCCAGCAGCAGGTCATACCCATAGCCCGAAAGCAGCTCAAACGTATCGCCGGCATGATAGAGCAGAATATTGAAGTAATCCTGTTCGGCGCTGGGGATCACATCCCGGAAATACACATCGCGCCACTGCACGCCCGTCAAGCGGATCTGGGCGTTGTTTCGGCGAATGATTTCCTGCTTGTCGTCCAGGTCGGTCACGCCATAGGTCAGGAACGCTCGCTGCATCTGATCGTACTGGGAAACGGCGTCTGCGTCCAGGTCATGATTGCCGCTCACATAATAGATGGGGGCCAGCTCATGAATGCCTTCCAGCAATTGGGTCAGGGGGGCAATATCCTCCCGATCCCCATCCACAATATCGCCCGTCAGCACGATAAGATCGGGGGCGCAGTCCCGGACGGCGGCAATGAGCTTTTCTTCATTTTCGCCAAATTCCTTCAGATGGAAATCCGAAATCTGCACGATGCGGAAGCCCTCGAACTCCTCGGGAATCTCCCCGGAGGTATAGTCGTAGTATGTCGTCTCCAGGCGCGGATCGAAGCCAATGATGACAAAGACGACAAGCGCGATGAGCAGCCATTTCAACAACCACTTGATGATCGCTTTCATTGTTTTCATATCATTTTCTCCTGGAATACTCGAAGTCCGGTATGATGCCAACGACATTCAATTGCCCGTAAAGCCCCGCATCGTCCACGGAAACGACCCGATCGGTAAACACGACCATGGCCAGAATGATGATGCACCCCAGCAGCAGCCCCAGCACCGCCGAAAGCACCAGCACCAGCAGACAGGTCAGCGTAGCATTGTAGGTTTTTTCGCCTTCATAGGCATAGTCCAGCACCCGGATGGCCTCTGTGCTGGATATGCCGTTGATTTCCTGCACGAAGGCATCCGCCACCGCATTGACGATGCTCACGGCCGTTTTCTCGTTTTCATCCACCGCGTGCATCGAAATGATGGGCGTGTCGTTTTCATAGGCATAGGTCAAGCCTTGCACGTACAGCGAATCCACCGTGATTTTCTCGTACACATCCGCGCTGGTAATATCAGGATCGGCAATCAGCATAGCGGCATGCTCTGCGATGCGGCGGCTTTTGATGATACCCGAATAGGTGCGCATAGCGTCGGTGCCGCTTTGGGATTCGGAGTAATTGCCATAGGAAATGCAATAGACGGAGGATGTGGCCGTATACTCATTTTCCTTGGAAATCCCGAACACCGTCACCAGCACGCCGACAGCCAGGCCCAGGAATGTGAGCAGCACCAGAAAATACCGGCCCTTCCACAGGCCCATTCCGCAACGGCGGAAATCGATGTTTACAATTCGTTTAAAGTTCATTCTTCGCGCCTCCCTTCCGCCTTCGGGGCGCGCTTAAGCCTGCGAATGACCTGCCAGACGCCATTCGCCACCAGCAGCCCCGCCACGATCCATACGGCCCATGCATATTCCGTTTGAATCTTTTGCATCACGCTTGTGAAGTCCTGCCGTTTGACGAGATGCACATTCCCGTCGCCCGCCGCCACATCGGTGCCGTACACATCCCGGCCGCCGCTGTAGCTCAT
>CANQLS010000219.1 GCA_947624765.1 uncultured Clostridia bacterium | reverse complement strand
CATCCGCACCATCGAGGGGAACTACCCCGCCGAACCGTGAGCATAAGCAGCAAAAAACGCCCGGCCGGGGGATTGGCCGTAAGACAGTACAATATCGAATTTCGAGAATGGCATGGCTTTGGAAGACACCGCCATCGAAGCGGACTGCGCTAACGCCGGCAAAGAAGCCGATGTGAAGTGCAGCCGTTGCGATGAGGTTCAGACGGGCGAGGAAATCCCCGCGCTGGGCCACCTGTGGGTGTTCGATCCTGAACTGTCCGATCCTGAACCCCCGTACTGCGAGATGAACAACGAGTACGAGTGGGTCCGCCACTATACCTGCGTCCGTGAGAACTGCTCCGGCTTCACCAACGTGTTTGACGTGGTGCCGGGCACGATTCAGGAAGGCTCCGTCAATTATGAAATTGGCGGCGAAATCATCCCCACCGGCGTGAATGTGCTGGGCCATGCGATTTCCGAAATGAGCGGCGCTTGGGTGAAGACCAATCCCGAAAACGGGATGAAGTCCAACGGCCACCACGTTTGGGAAAACGACGAAGGGGAAACCAATTCCACCACCGTGGCAGCGAAGTGCACCGAACCGGCCTATACCGTGAATCTGTGCTGGGTTTGCGGCGCGGAAGACCCCGAAAGCAAGGTCATTGACGGCGTTGCCCTGGGCCATGACTTTGAGAATGGCACGCCCGTTGAGGGTACCGCTGTCGTTCCCACCTGCACCACTGCCGGCAAGGAAGCCGATGTGAAGTGCAGCCGTTGCGAAGAGGTTCAGACGGGCGAAGAAATCCCCGCGTTGGGCCATACCTGGGCACGCAATGACTTCAACATCAATGATCCCGCCAACAGAACGGAAGAAAACGGCTGGAAGGTGGGCATTGATGCTTCCTGTACAGAACGCGGCTTTGGCTACTATGCTTGCCTGGATTGCCAGGCCCGCAGCGAGATCGTGATCATCACGGCGCTGGGCCATGACTGGGATGAAGTGGAAGCGATTGCTCCCGGCTGCATCACGCCTGGCGTGTCGGCTGGCCGTCAGTGCAAGCGCTGCGAAACCATTGAAGGCGAAACCATCGTGCCCGCTACCGGCCATGCCTGGGGCGAACCGGTGCAAAAGCAGGCGGCTGGGTGCGAAACTACCGGTATCAATCGCTATACCTGCACCAATCCCAATTGCGGCTACAGCGTTGAGGAAGGCGCGGATAACAAGGGCGCGACCGGTTACGATGAAGAAGCCAAGAAGGCTTACAAGGATGAAGAGATTCCCGCGACAGGCCATACTTACGACGATAAAATGATCGTGACGAAGCCTTCCACCTGTGCGACCAATGGCGAATATCATTACGTCTGCACGGTCTGCGGTGCGGAGTCCCAAACCTATGCAAATCTGCCGCTCGATCCTGATAATCACGAAGAAACGGTGACCGATGAGGCGGTCGCTCCCGGTTGTATCACGCCCGGCAAGACCGAAGGTACACACTGCGGAGGCTGCGGAAAGGTGTACGTTGAACAGGGTAGTGTGAATCCGCTGGGGCACAAGTGGGATGAAGGGCGCGTCCTCAAGGCGCCTACCTGCACCGAACCCGGCCTCATGATCTATGCCTGCCAGCGTAAGGATTGCGAAGGCTACCATGAGGACGCCGAAGACAATTACGGCGCCACCGGCAATGACCTGGCTGGCCGTGCAATCAAAGAAGTTGAATTGCCCGCAACGGGCGATGCCCATGTTTGGGGCGAGTATGTGTACAATGACGATGCCACCTGCATCGCCAACGGCACCAAAACCCGCACCTGTACCGCCTGCAAGATTGCTACTGAAACGGTGGAAGATGAAACCCATCCTGCTACCGGCCACAAGTTTGCCACGGAAGGCACGCTGGTGACGAAAGCGACCTGCGTTTCCGCCGAGATCTATCGCTATGAATGCGAGAATGAAAAGTGCGGCTACGCTGCAGATGGCGATAATAAGGGCGCGACCGGCTTCAATGCCGAAACGCAAAGAGCCTATAAGGACGAAGCGAAGGGCGAGCCTGATACCGTGAACGGCCATGACTATGACATGGAAAATGGCAAAGTCACGACGGAGGCCAACTGCGTGACCGCGAGTGTGACCACCTATACCTGCAAGCTGTGCGGCCAGACCATGGATGTAACCGGCGAAAAGGATATGACCAAGCACGCCAATCCTCAGCCGATTCCTGCTGTGGCGCCCACCTGCACCACCGATGGCCATACCGCTGGCGTCAAGTGTGAAGCCTGCGGCAAGGAAATCGTTCCCCCGGATGTGGTTGCCAAGCTGGGCCATGAATGGGAGCGCGAAGGCGTAGACCTGAGCCAGGTTCAGTTCGTGGTGGATGAACCCGCCACCTGCACCACTGCCGGCTCCGGCCACTATGTGTGCAAGGACTGCAATGCCGAAAGCGAACCGAAAGTCATCGAGGCGCTGGGCCATGAACTGGTGGATGTAGACGCGGTTGCCGCTGGCTGCATCACCGATGGCAGCACCGCTGGCAAGAAGTGCACTCGCTGCACCTATACCACGGTGGAAACTGTTCCCGCCACCGGCCATACCTGGGACGAGGGCAAGGAGCTTGTACCTGCTACCTGCAAGGCTCCCGCTACTTGGCGCTACACCTGCGTAAACGACAATTGCGGTTACGTCGAAGGCGGCGACAATAAGGGCGCGACCGGCTTTGACGCCGAGGCTCAAAAAGCCTATAAGGACGAAGCAAAGGGCGATCCCGACACCGTGAACGGCCATGACTATGACATGGAAAATGGCAAAGTCACGACGGAAGCCACCTGCGTTGTCAAGGGCGTTACCACCTATACCTGCAAGCTCTGCGAAGCCACCATGGACGTGACAGGCGAAATTGATGAGAACAACCATAAGAATGTGGTTGAGATCGAGTATATCGCTCCCACTTGCGTGAAGGATGGCGCGAATGCTGGTTCTCAGTGCGCGGATTGCAAGAAGATTCTTACCCCTGCGGAGGTAATTCCCGCACTGGGCCACGATTACGATTACGAGAATGGCGTTCGGACGGAAGGCACCTGCCAGACCGAAGAAACCGTTACCTACACCTGCAAGCGGGAAGGCTGCACGCCCGAAACCGAAGGTCATACGCTAGTAGTAAAGGGCGAAAAGAATCTCGACAATCACACCAGCCTGGTGGATATCCCCGAAGAACCTGCGACCTGCACCAAGCCCGGCAAGACCGCCGGTCAGAAGTGCGAAGCCTGCGACGTCGTCACCAAGGAACAGAAAGAAACGCCCGCGCTGGGGCATGACTTCCAGAACTACGTATCCAACGAGAATGCGACCTGCACGGAAGACGGCACCAAGACGGGCAAGTGCACCCGCTGCGAAGAAACCGATACGGTGCCTGATGTAGGC
>CANQLS010000218.1 GCA_947624765.1 uncultured Clostridia bacterium | reverse complement strand
GATCAGGCAGACCTTCACGTCGTAACCTTCCGTGGTGCAGTAGGGGGGAATCGTGGTATATTCATCGTCCCACACATGCTCGCCAACGGTGGTTTCGCCGGTTTCTTCGTTCCAGTTCTCCCAGGGACCGCTTACCACATAGAGGGCATAGCCTTCCTCGGTCTGGTTCACGGCATAGATGACCTTGTCGATTTCGTAGTTATGGCTGCCGGGAGCCATATTGCTGCTGGCGCCTTCGGTCCAGAAATTCTCATGGGTGCCGGCGCCGGGGCAATCTTCATTGACGCAGACATAGCGGCGCGTCCAATCCTCGGTGCAGCTGGCGGGTTTATCTTCGGGATTGACCAGCTTCCAGGTGTGGCCGTGGCCCTCGCCCACTTCGATGTCCACATACTGCAGGCACTCTTCGCAGAATTGATTCTCGTAGATAGCGCCGTTCGCGCAATCGGCGGGAATGGGTTCTTCGCCTTCATAGGTGCCGTTCTTCACGGCGTCCTCCACGGCCTTCTGCAGCGCATCATGCGTGCAATCGGTCACCACATTGGTTTCCTTCTTGCCGCAGACCGTGCATTCGCGCTCCAGCACGCCGGGATAATCGGTGGTGTGCCAATCGCCGAACGTATGCTCACCGGTCGCAGGAATGGTGACCCGCTTGGCGGCCTGGCCCTCGTATTCTTCGGTAGCAGCGCCGTTCAGATCGCCGTATTCCGCCTTATAGCCATCGCAGTTCTCGTTCTGGCAGATTTGCAGGTAGTATCCAGCGTCAACGCAGGTCGCGGCCTGGCCGTCCACCTTCTTGTCGTCGCTGAACTTGTGATCGGTATAGGGATCGCCTACTTCTTCCTTGGTTTCCGTGCAGCCCTCATTGGCGCACTTGTACACATTCTTGCCATTGAACAGGCAGCTGGCGGGCGTGGATGCTTCTTCATCCAGCACCCACTTGTGGCCGTCGTCCTTGAGGAAACCGGCAGCGGGGAATTCAACATGCAGGATGTGGCCTTCCGTGCCTTCCTCGCAGCGCTTGCAGGCATATTCCTTGTAACCGGGAGTCTGGCAGTCGATGGGATATACCGTCTTGATGACTGTATCCATGTCATAGTCATGGCCCAGCGCATCCAGCACGATCTGTTCGCTCAGCGCCTGTTCTTCGCAATCCAGGCACTTGTACTGGGTGTAGCCCGCTTCTGTGCAGGTGGGATCCTCGTGCAGGATTTCCACGTGATCCGTTTTCGGATCAAATCCTTCGCGCTCCCAGACATGGCCCAGCTTGTCGATCTTGACCTGTTCGCTCTTGATGTTGTAATCGCACAGCTTGCACAGATACTGGGTGTAGCCGTCTTCCGTGCAGGTGGGCTTTTTGCTCACGTCTTGAACCTGCTCAGGATCGGTGGGGTCAAAGTCTTCCCGATCCCAGGCATGGCCCAGCGCGTCATAGACTTCATACTTCGTATGGGTGCTGTTGTTCGCGCAAGTCCACATCTCGAAGCCTTCCAGCTCGCAATCGGCCTTGCGGGACGCCGTAAGCACCCAATCATGGGCGTCGGGCTCCATGGGCAGGGTTTCCCGCTGCGTTGTGCCGCAGTCTTCGCATTCATAGAAGCGATAGCCGGGATGCGTGCAGTTGGCTTCTTCCATAGCCGTGTACTTGGTGATATCGAAGACGCCGGGGGCGCTCTCATAGGAGTGATGTCCGCGGGCTTCTTCCCGTTCGGTCTGGTTGGACCAGCCGCATACAGAGCAGCTCCAATACTTGTAGTCGCCGTTGTAGCAGTCCTTCACATCGCCAACGAAATAGGCATGGCCTTTTTCTTCGTCTACGTCGGTCTCATCGCCAAAGCGTTCAATCAGTTCGGGATGCTGTTCCACTTTGACCACGCCGTAGTTCAGATCACAGCCTTCGTTGATACAGTACTTCACGTGCACGTGCTTATCGCCCGCTCCGCAAAGCGTCTGCATTGCTTCCACCCGGGCGAAGTTGTGGCCGGTGAACGGGATGGTTTCGGTCTTATAGGCCTTGCCGTCCGTAGTCTCGCCGATTGCGTCGCCGTTGCTTTCGCCCCATTTAGCGTCATAGCCCGGGCAATTCTCATTGACGCAAATCAGCTGCCGCTCGCCATTCTCGGTGCAGGTGGCGGGTTTGGTCACATTGATTTCTTTAAACTTGTGGCCAGTGGCGGGAATCGTGGACTGTGTGTTGTGCTCGGAGTTATAGGAGCAGATCAACAGCGTGTAGCCGTCATTCACGCAGTCCGGTTCAACCGTGACCTCCTGATAATCATGCTTTGTGGGATCCAGAGGCAGATCGACGGTTTTCAGGACGCCGCAATCTGTGCACTTATAGTGCTTTACGCCCTGGGTGGTGCAGGTGCTGGGGACTTCGGAGATGGGAACAGCGTCTTCGCTGATCACGCCAGGCGCGCTCTCATAGGAGTGATGTCCGCGAGGCTTATCCTCTTCCGACGATTCGGTCCAGCCGCAAGCGCCGCAGGTCCAGGTGGTTTTGTCCCCCAGATAGCAGTTCTTCACGTCCATGACGAAATAGGCCGCGGCATACGGAGAGGGTTCTTCATCTACGCAGCCTTTTTCGTCGAAGTGATCGGTGATGGGGGTGGTGTTGTATTCGCAGCCAGGATTCACGCAATACGTCACATGCGCATGCTTGTACTGGTCGCCGCACTGTTCAGGCGCATTGGTGGGTTTGCCCCAGTTGTGGCCCAGCGCAGTGCCTTCCTGCACATTGGTCTTGCGGATTTCGCCGCAAAGCTCGCAGGTTTCCTCGGTGCAGGCGTCTTCGGTGCAGGTGGCTTTCTTTTCAACGGGAGCGCCCCATTGATGCTCGCCGCCATTGCCGTTCCAATTGGCGTCATTCACCACCACATAAGCCTTGGGGGTACCATCGCTGGTCATGCCCTGAGCCTTCAATGCAGAAGCAGTGTCGTAATTTGTGCCGCCAACGATTGTGTTCAGCGAAGTATCATAGGTTCCTTCGCCCTCCATGCTGCAGCCCGGGTTCTGGCATTCATAGCGCCGTTCCCAGGTTTGGCCGCAATGGGGCTTGGTGCCTTCATCGGTCACCAGTGCCCAGCGATGGCCCGTGGCGGAAATCATCGGCACATCCAAAAACACCTTGCCGCAGACGGTGCAGTATTGCCGCGCGCTGCCCGGCGTGGTGCAAGTGGGCAGAACGGTCGTGTCGATCAGCCCGGCATGCTCCGCCAGGCCCGGGATTTCGTATTCCTTGCTTTGGGCGGCATGGCAATCGGTGCAGGTGAAGCGGCCATAGCGGGTCGCGGTACAATCCTCGTTTTTGTCCTCGCTCCAGCCGTTTGCTTCCGTTTTGACGTTTGCGTCAAAACCGTCGCGTTCAAAGGTATGGCCCTTGGGATCAGCCGCGTCAGGTACACGCAGAACCTCGTAACCGCACTTTGTGCATTTTTGCACCCAGTCGCCGCGCTCCAGGCACGTGGATTCCTGTATATCCTTCGGGACGTGATTGTGGTCTTCCGTCGCGGGACAATAATCCTCCGACGGTTCGCCATCGCTGGCGTCCATCGGGGCGGCCTCGTCCACCGGCAGTACTTCATCCACAGGTTCTTCGGGAACCGTTACAGGCTCCGCTTCCGGCACGATTTCCTGTTCCGGCTCGGTCGGTTCGGTCGGCTCTTCCGGCGCTGTCAATTCAGGCGCGTCCGCGTTCGCCGGTTCTTCCTCTTCGGTAAGAACTTCTGTGATGACGGGGGTGTCCGTTGCCGGATCCACATACGCGTCGCTGTCCACATCGGCGATACCGATTGTGGTTTGCAGCAGCAGCAGAATCGCCATCAACAAAGCGATCGGTTTTTTCATGGTCGAATTTTGTCTCCTTTCTTCTGAAACGTCAGGTAGAAAGAGTGCGCTGTGCAGCGCTTCGCTTTTGATCGTTCCGCGCTGCACAGCGCTGGGGTTATTTTATCGATTATTCATCGATAGTCACATAGATTCTCAGCACGTAGCCAGTGACGCCGCCTTCCAGCACCACGCCATAATACTGAGGATTGGTTGACTCATCCGTGATGGTGACCTTGGTGCCCGCTGTGAGCAGCTGGACAAATTCGCTGCCGCCCGCAGTCTTGCTCAAGATGCAGGTCTGGGTCACGGTGCCGGTCTTCTTCTCCACGGGCTTCGCCTCGCGGGTTTCTACCGTGCCGCAGACGGTGCAGGTACGCTTTTCCTTGGTCTCATCCTCAGGATCAACCGCCCAATCGGCTTCGTCGTCGTCGCCCCAGCTATGCTTGCCATCCTCGCTCATCTTCTCGACAACGATGGTCTTCTCATGGTCAGCTTCTTCGGGGGTGCAGCCTTCCCGGTCGCAGGTATAGGTCTTGCTGCCTTCTTCCACGCAGGTCGGCTTCTTCTCGGCGGTGATCTTGGAATCGTCATAGGTCACAGTGCCGTCTTCGGCAACGCTCTTGACGTAATTGTGGCCCAGCTTCGTGATGGTTTCGGTCTTGGTGTAGCCCTTATCGGCATTGGCGTCCTTACAGCCTTCATTCTGGCAGGTATAGGTCTTCACGCCATCCTGCGTGCACTTGGGCGCGAGGGTTTCAACGCCGGTATCGTACTTGTGGCCGTTCACGGTGTCGATGGCCAGCACGTCTTCGGGCCGCACTGCTTCGTGGCACTTGGAGCAGCGCATTGCGCCCTTCTTCAGGCCAGTGGCAACGCAGGTGGCGGGCACATCGGCTTCCGCAGCTTCGGGAATGGCTTCGTCATAAACGTGCGTGCCGTTGGGCTCGCCCACTTCGACGGTCTTCGTGCCCTGCCCGCAAACGCTGCAGGTCACTTCGTACATTTCGCCATGCTGGCAATTAGCGTCTTCCACCTTCCGGCCCTGTTCCTTGATTTCGTCATCGGTTTCGGGATAGGTGTGGACATAATTGCCGTCATCATCCTGCTTCGCGCCCGGATATTCCACATCTTCTTCCAGTTCAGGAATCGTTTGCTGGCACTCGGGGCACTTGAAGGTGATCTTGCCGGGATGCGTGCAGTCCGTAGCGTCAGTGAAATTTTCCAGGTCGGGCTCAGGTTCGCCGGCATGATTGGTGGGATCCAGCTCGCCTTCCACCTTCTTGGTGTGGTTATCCACTTCCTCGGTGCACAGGGTGCAGGTGTAAACGGTGGTTTCGCGGTCAACGCAGGTGCCCGGGGTGACCACAGCCTTGGTTTCATCATAGGTGACGCTGCCATCCTCGGCAACGGCCTTGACGTAATCATGGCCATTCACGGTGTCAGGCTTTTCCTCGGGATCAACATCCTGCTTGGTGGGATGTTCGCATTCGCAAACTTCGTCCGTGCTGTTGGAGCAGGTCCAGGTGTACACAGCGGCCTTTGTGCAGGTCGCCTTTTCGACCATTTCACCCTTCACGTACTTGTGGCCCTTTGCGGGTTCAGTCGTTCCGGTAGCAGTCTTGCAGACATTGCAGACCTGGCGATCGGTGTAGCCGGCATTTTCGCAGGTAGCCGCCTTGGTTTCAGGCTCAACGCCCTCGAAATCGTGCTTGGCATACTTGTAATCCGTGCCGCCGTTGATGTCCAGGCCGACCTTGGTGCAGTCGAAGGTGCCTTCTTCCCCACCAAACGGGCCTATCACAGACAGGATTTCGCCGCACAGTTCGCAATACTTGAACTGGACAGTCACATCGCCATCCAGCGTTGTGGAGGTGTAGGGAGTCAAATCGTTCTTTTCGGTGATACCGGTGAAGCCGGTCTGCTCACTGTGTTTGCCATTGGCTTCTTCGGTTTCCTTGGTGATGCGGGCTTCAGGGGCTTCGCACCATTTGCAATCCCAGTAATCATAACCGGGCGTGCTGC
The DNA here is from genome assembly GCA_947624765.1 of uncultured Clostridia bacterium. GTDB lineage: Bacteria > Bacillota > Clostridia > TANB77 > UBA1234 > RGIG4465. The sequence goes on along the minus strand of CANQLS010000218.1, from coordinate 9,641 downwards.
AAGTGGCGTCCACATGGCCGTCAGCCTCGGTGGTGGGATAACCGTCTTCGCCCAAATCGCCAGTGTAGCTATGCACATCGGGATTTTCTTCGCCAGTCGTCATTACCTTGGTGGCAACCATCTTGCCAGTCTCGGGATGCTCTGCCGGCAAATCGATTTCCTCATCGTAATCGCAATCTTCCCGAGCGCAGAAGTAGGTATACGTCGTAGGAGTCAAGCAGTTGGCTTCCTCTTCCAGCACGTAGTCCACGTCTTCCACCGCGTCTTCAGCAGGCGTGCCATCTTCATTCATCTTGAAGTCATGGCCCAGCGGGGCAAGAACGCCCTTGTCAGTGGGAGCGTTGATGGATTCGCCCCACTTGTCCGCGCCAATCCATTCATGGCAGAGCATGCAAAACGCTTCATACTTGCCTTCCTTGGTGCAGGTGGGAGCCTGAACGGTCTTCTTTGCATTGGGATTGAAGCAGTGCGTGCCTTCGGGGTTGGATTCAGTGCCAGCAAAGATCGTTACCAGAGAACTGTAACCGCACACTTCGCAGGTATAGTAGCCATACAGGCCGCCCTTGCAGGAATCCTCAATGAGCGTGCAGTTTTCGTCACCGGTAAAGAAGTCGCCTTCCACATAGAAGATGAAGTTGTCATCGTCCCCATCGCCATGCTGGTTATAGGGAGTCGTCATACCAGCGCCATAGTAATCCAGGTGCTTGGGGCCGGTAAAGGTGTTGAAGGGGCAGCCTTCTCTCGTGCAGATACGATAGTGGCCATGATAAGCGCCCCATTCGTCCGGGGTAGCCAGAGAGGAAGTGTTGTATTCTTCCCACTCATGGCCCTTCGGAGGAATGTAATCCGGATAGTTTTCATGGTCATCCCCATCGTAGGTGCCTTCGATAACCTGGCCGCAATCCTGGCACACGTAGCCGCTGTAGCCGTGCTCAAGGCAGGTTGCATCTTTTTTCTGCGGCGGCTGGGAGTCATCGATGCGATGAGAGCCAAAGCTCGGGTTCCAGCTGGTATCCTCGGGGCTGCCGCACTGATAAGTAGAGGGCTTAACACCTACGCCGCCAACACGGTTGTAGTTCGTCCACCAGCTGGTGTCGTCCTCAAAGATGTCGATTTCTTCGCAGAATTCGCCGGTCTTTACGATGGTATCCTTCGCCGTGCCGTCGCCGCCATCGCAGAGATCACCGTTCTGGCAGACATAGACACGCACCCAGCCCTTTTCGCAGTTATCGGGCTTGGTGGAGACATCCAGCTTCCACGTATGGCCGGTGAAAGTATCGGGCTCTTCGATCTCCATCTTCTTGCCGCAGACCTTGCACTTGCCCACCGTCTTGGCATTGACGGTGCAGGTAGCCGCCACCGTGCTGGTCGTATCGGGATCGATTTCGCATTCATGCTCCACCCATTCCACTTCTTCGCAGCCGGAGAGGATGGTGCCGCAATATTTGCAGACTTCGCCCTCGGTATGGCCCTTGGTCGTAGACGTGGCGGGATACGCTTCCACGGTCACCGGAGTATGCTCCAGATAGAACTTCTTATCGGTAGCATAGGTCAGGTAGCCCTTCGTGCAATCGAAGGTAACTTCTTGCGCGATGATTTCATCATCGGTGAAGTAGGTGCCATTGTCTTGCTTGCTGTGGCCAAAGACAATGATGCCATTGTCTGTGTCGGCATTGGGAATGATCTTGCCGCACGTTGCGCAATAGTTCACCAGCAGGTGATTATTGCCAATGTACACATCCCGCAGCTGAACATCCTTATGCTCCGTGAGCGCAGGCAGGGACTCATAGCCACGCACCTTGCCGCACAGCTTGCAAACAATTTCGCCAATGCCCTTGCCGGTCACATTGGTGGCTTCGTTGGCGCAAGTGGGGGCCTTGAGGATCTTCGTTTCTTCCACGTGAGCATCCGGAACCGCCTTGCCCTCGGTGTATTCCACATACTGGCCGCAGGTCAGACACTTGGACAGGTGCTTCATGGGATCAGCGCAGGTAGCAGGCTTGGTAGCCACGCCGTCGGTGAAGGTGGTATCGGCGTCCCAGCCCTCGGGCAGGGAATCCGTTACCTTGCCGTTCACGGTGGTGTCGTACCAATTATCGGGATCGGTGCACTTGCGTTCTTGAGAATAATTCGCTTCGCCCTCCTTGAACGGGCAGTTCTCACGATAGCAATAGCGGATTTCCCAACCGGGCTTATCCGGATTGGCAACCCAGCCATCCTCATTGCCAGTGGCCGTGGGATCATCTTTCACCCACCAATGGCCCAGAGGTCCGAGATCCTCAGTGGTGGGATCGTCCGGATCATAGTCGGTCACGAATTCGCTATGCTCGCAGTACTCGCACAGCTGCTCCACCCGTACAGGGTACTCGCAGTCAGCGGGAATGTCAACCATCTCTTCGGGAGCAACGAGCTTGTGCGCTTCCTGCACGCCGATTTCGTAGTACGCCTTGCCCTCTTCGGCATCGTACTTCACTTCGTACTTGCCCTTGACCAGATCTTCGTTTTCGCCCAGCGTGCAGCCTTCGTTGGTGCAGACATAGCGCGGAGAGGTCACCGTGCAGTCATCCACCTTCTGGAGCTCAAACTTATGGCCAATCGGATCAACAACGGTGCCGCCATCCAGGGTGCCGCAGTTCTCGCACTGCTTGCCGCCTTCCAAACCGGGCGTGGTGCAGGTGGGTTCAACATTTTCAATTTCAGTGTAGCTATGAGAAGAAGTGGAATCATACGGAACCTTAATGCCGTCAACGGTTCCGCCAACATTCTTCTCGCCGCATACGAATGTGACGGTCACGATCGCCTTGCCGAACATAGAGCCGGTAGCGCCCTTGTTATCCTTCGCAGCGTCATATTCGCAATCGGGGTTCTGGCAGAGCCACACGGCCTTGCCGAGGGTCTTGCCGGTGGGTTCAACAACCTGAGCAGCCGCGGAGAAGTTATGGCCGGTAGCAGCCTTTTCAACGACCTTTCGGCCGTCGGCATCGGTGCAATTCATGCACAGCCAAACTTCCACACCATCGGAAATACAAGTGGTCGTCTTGACCCGGACGTCGGCGGTATCACTGTCTTCTTCGCCGTACACAGCCAGCTTGTAATCCTTGTTGAGTTCGGGTTCTTCAACCAGCTCCCAGCTGTGGCCAGCCAAGATGGAGCTATAGCCGAAGATCTCGCCGCAATCTTTGCAGACGGTTTCCTTGATACCGTTGCTGGTGCAGGTCGCGGGCTTGAGGATAAGGTCTTCCTTATTGTGGACCGTCTTATCGATAGCGATCGTCACGGTCTTTTTCTGCTTGCAGACGGGGCAGGTGTAGGTCATTTCACCTTCCGCAACGCAGGTAGCCTTCCGGGTTACCTCGCCCTCGCCAAATTCGCAGTTCTCGGTCTTGACGGCCTTACCTTCGTCGTTGAGCGCAACGCCTTCTTCAAAGGAAGGTTCTTCACCGGGATGTTCCTTCTTCCAGGTTTCAATGGCATTGGCGCAGTCAGCACGGCCGCAGGTGTAGGTGTGCTTGTAGGCGGTAACATTGCCATCCTCATCCGTCACATTGGCAGGGACAGCCGACGTAAAGTCATGGCCCAGCGCCTCTCCGCCAAATTCGGACAAATCGGTGACCTTCACCACTTCGTGGCACTTCGGGCAGGTAACGACTTCACGAGCGGGATTCATGCAGTCGGCGTCGTAATATTTACGATTTTCCTCTACCTTCTCCAGCTCATCCACATCATGGGTGTAGCCAGGGAAGACGACCTTCAGGTAGGGACGAGAATTTTCTTCGCTCTTGTTGCGGGTATTGGCAGCCTTGGGCAGCGTGCCCTGGTAGCCGCCTTCAAGATATTCTCCATCCGCCGTGAAAGGCACAAGATTGTCGAAATCGTAATCGTAAAGGCAATCGGGATCGGAGCATACATAGTAGAGGTAGCCATCGACTCCGCATTCAGGCGCTTTCTTCGCAGTTTCAGCACCCAGCTGCGCAGCCACATCATCAGTCACCAGTTCCCAGGTATGGCCCGTTGCAGGAGCCTCGGGATCCACGACCGGTTCGCCCACTTCAGCGCCGCAGATCGTGCAAACCGTCACGGTGTAGCCGGGCTTAGTGTGGGTCGGCGCAATCTTGGCGCCCTCTTTGAGCTCATGCTGCAGAGCGTCTTCGCCCTCCAGGCCCTTCAGCGCATTCCAGGCGTCGCAGGTCAGGTTCGCCATCGTCAGGGTAACATGACCCTCTTGGCCATCAAAATCGTAGTCAGCACTGGTCAGGTATTCCCACATGACGTCGGTCACGCCGTCATACGAGGAATCGTACAGGAAGTCGCTGTCATTGGAGCAGCCGCTGTTCGTGCACTTGTAAACAATCGTACCAAGCGTTCCGGATTGCGGCGCGGTTTCCGTGCTGATCTCAAAGTTGTGCTGTACAGTCACCGTGTAGGTGTCCGTTCCGCCGCAGAGGTCGCAGGTGAATTGCAGCGTGGAGGTCTTGCCGCAGGAGGGGAGCTGCGTATGATATTCATCATCCTCAATGGGAACAAGCCACTGCCAGCTAAATTTCCCTTCTTCGTCCTTGCCGCTCACGCCCTTATACGCGCTGTAATCGCCGCTCTCTTGCAGCGCTTTCAGCGCATCATTAAAGCTATGCGCGCCAGCGGGAATGGAAACGAATCCATGGTCAGTGTCGCAGAGCGTGCAGTGCTGCTGGCCGATACCCGGCTTCGTGCAGGTGGCAGGCTTCAACGGCACGATGACGACATTCTCGCCGCAGTTTTCCAAAGTGGACTCGAGCTTCACGCCTTCCGTTACAGACCACTTCTGCCCGCAAACATCGCAGGTATAATCGATCTTTTTCGGTGCAGCGCAGGTCGCCTTGGTTTCAACGACATTTTCGCCGGTAGCCGTGCAGGCGACAATCTTCGTGCCTTCCTTTTCGAGCTCCTCGGGCGTCACGTAATCGGGATCGTCCTTGTCCTTCGATGCGTTGACCGCACAGCGGGAGCAGACAACCTGATGCTGAAGCTTGCCATCGGCAGTGGGTTCAGCTTTTGTTACCTTCGCCTTCTCGCTCTCAAAGTCATGGCCCAGCGCTTTCCAATCATCAGGAATCGCGCTTTCGGACATGCCATCGGTGATGTCAACCCATTTGTCCGTACCGCAGATATCGCAATGCATCTTGCTGCGGGCATTCTTCGTGCAAGTGGGTTCGCGGTAGTTGTCTCCATCGGTGGAGGCTTTCCAATTGTGCTCCAAAGCGGGAATTTCTTCCGTCTTGGTTGCAACGGACTTTGTGATGACTTCGCTTTCTTCCGGCTTGCCAGCACCATTGGCGCCGTTCACCAATTCGGGATACTTTTCGTCATCTTCTGCCGTCCAGCCATCGCAGCCCTCATTCTGGCAGTAATAGACGATAGAGCCCGCCTTTTCGCACTTAGCGTCTGTTTTGGTGTAGTAATCTTCCACTTCACCAAACTTGTGGCCAGTCGCCTTGAGCGCCGCCAGTTCTTCGGGGTCTTCAACCTTGTCCACGTCGGCGACAAAGTGACGATCCACAGAACCGTCTTCCTTCGCATACTCTACAAAATCTCCACAGGTGGAGCATTCATAGGTATAGTAGGCGTCCACATAGCAGCTGGGACCGACCTGCTTCTTTTCAGCCTCATCGGCAATGGTATGGCCCAAGGCAGGAACGCCCGCTTCCGGGGTTTCAACCTTGACAACCTTTTCATCGGGCAAATCGACCTTGCCGTCCAATTCGGGATGCGCTGCTTTCGCGGCGCTCCACAGCATCACGTCATCGCCCGCATTTTCGCCGACGGCATTGCAATTGCCATTCTGGCACACGTAAATGCGGAGCGTGCCCTTTTCGGTGCAGGTCGCATCGGTGTAAACATAGGTTTCGCCAAAGTTATGGGGCAGCACAAATTGCTCAGCGGGCTTTTCGGGCACTTCAGTGCCTTCGCGGCCCAGGTTCTCATCCTCATATTTCGTTTCCGGCGTGGGACCCTTGTAATCTTTCGTGCCATCATAGTCACAGCCTTCAACGATGCACTTCAGCGCGTATTCATACACTTTGCCGCATTCCCGCGCCTTCTCATCGACGACTTCTCCATCTTCAACGGGAAGCCATTCCAGCGTATGCGGGGTCATGGGCGTTTCAACTTTCGTGGTCCGGCCGCAGACAGAGCAAATCTGATTCAGCGTGCCCTTCTTCGTGCACGTGGCTTCCACATTTTCCTCAGCCTTGGTCTCGTCATCCACGAACGTGCAAGCCTGCGTGATCGGCTTTTCAGGAGCATCTTTCTTCTCCTGATACGTATCAGGGGTAAGGGAGGCAGCGTTCATTTCGCAGCGAACGCATACATAAGCATGCACGTTGCCGCCCTCGGCATCCGTATACGTCACCCACTGCCAATCATGGCCCAGGGCAGCGTCGCCATAATCGCTCAAATCCTTTACATTCTCATTGTCCGGCTTCCCGCAGATACTGCACTTGGGAGCCACACGATCAGGATTCAAGCAATCGGCAAGATAGAAGTCACTGTCCGTCCACTTATGATTGGTAGCCGGAGTGGTAACCTTCTTGGCAATCTTGCCAACCTTGTCAGCATACAGTTTGCTCGGCAGCTGTTCAGCATCTTCGATTTCATCATAATCCGGAGCATCCTTGAAGACCTTGTCCATCGCGGCCAAGTCTTCTGCGGAGAACTTCACATATTCCGCTCCTTCTTCCGAAGCAGTGCCAACTTCGCCATCGCAATCGGGATTGGTGCAGAAGGTATAGGTCAACCCCGCCATTTCACAGGTAGGAGGCACCGTGATCGGCTCGCCGTCAAAAGTGTGATTCGTCGCATCAACGGTCGCCTTCACGCCAACCTTGCCAACAAAGTCGCTCAGGGTCTTGCCGTTCTTGTCTTTGCCGTCAACTTTCTGAGCATCCTTCAAAGCATCAATATCAGCTTGTTCAAATTTGACAGGGGCGATTTCATAAGAAGCGTCGCTGTCGCCTTCAAGCTTCTGATCGCAATTATCATTCTTGCAGAAAGTGATGGTATAGCCAACGGTGGTGCACAGAGGCTTGATCTCCAGAACGTTGCTCTTATCGTCCTTCGCACTGAAATCGTGGCCTTCCGCCTTGACAACAGTCTTCTGGGCGACAACGTTCTTTTCCAGGTAGGAGTCCAGCTCCGCGCCCTGATCGCCCAGCGCTTCTTTCAGCGCTGCATCAACCAGGACTTCTTTTTCTTCGTCTGTCACAATGCCGTCGCAGTTTTCGGCCTTGCAAATGACAACCGTCAGGCCGTTGGTTTCGCACTTGGCGGCCAAAGTGATCGTTACGCCGTCTTTGAAATCATGGCCCGCAGCCTTGATTTCTTCTTTCTGATAAGCGCGGCCCATGTATTCGTCGAGCTTTTCAGCCTCGCCCTTATCCAGGCCCGTCACGTCCTCAATTTCAGCGCTGAGGGTGCCGGTGGCTTCCTTGCCGTCCACCTTGTAGCCGTCGCAATTGGGATTGCTGCAAACCAACAGCTTATAGCCGTTCTGGGTGCAGGTGGCAGATTTTTGCACTGTCACAGCAGCTTCGGTGAATTTATGACCCAGAGCCGGCGCCGTCTCCTTGAAACCATCCTTTGGTTCGCCGCAGACGGAGCAGGCTTCGCCTTCGCCGCCGGGCAGGTTGCAGGTGGGTTCGGAGGTAAGGGGCTGATAGTCATGGGGCTTCTTCGCAATGGTTTCCGTGATCGTTTCGCCGCAGCCGTTCTGGCACTCCCAGGTCTTGAGGCCTTCTTCGGTGCAGCTGGCTTCCTTCACTTCGGGTTCGCCGCTGAAGTCATGGCAATTTTGCCATTTGACGGTCTCATAGCCATACTGGCCGCAAAGAACGCAAATCTTGCGAATCATGCCATTCGTCTGATCCACGCAACTGCCAGCGTTGACCACCTTGTTGTATTTCGTCCGTTCGGACTCGGCCCAGGGCCCGTCCTCGAACCCTTTTTCCTTGGTGCGCGCATCCTTGCCTTCGCCGTTCTTGAAAGCGTCAGAGGTAGGATCCCAAGGAACGAAAACGTGGTCCTGAGTGCCATCGCCAACCGAGCACTTGGGGTCCAGCTTCATGGGAGAAGCATCCCCCTCCCGGGGCAGCTGTTCCACGGGGCCGACCGCCACCACGTCCTCCACCACGGGCACATCCTCAACGGAGGTCTCGGGCGCTGTCGGCTCTTCGGCGGGCGTTTCCGTCTCGGGTTCCGTCGTCTCCGGCGCTTCCGTTTCAGGAGTCGCGATCTCCGGTACTTCCGCCTCATCAACGGGTTCATCTTCGTCAGGCTCCGTCACTTCGGGAACGGGATCCTCATCCACAACGGGGGTTTCATCCGCCGGTGCTTCGACGATCGTCACGTCCGTATCGCTCGGCTGAACATCCTCAGCGGAAGCAACGGGCAGACAGCTGAACAGCATACAGACGATCATGATCCACGCCCATACGCGCCGTTTCAGTTTGGTAGTCATGTTGCAACTTCATCCTTTCTTCTTATTTTCATATCTTGGGGAAGCGGGGTGCGGTTGGGGCAACGATTTAAGGATTGCGTTGGGGTATCTCCCTGGGTTGATTTCCGAGGGGGAACGCCTCCTTCCATTCGTTCCCCGCGCTTCTCGCAACCCCAACATTGGGTATATATCCGCCCTGGTTCTGCCTTCCCCAGCAGTGCCAGAGCATCTGGATCATGTCTATTTCGCAAGCCCGGCGGGAGATTGCCATCCCCCTTCACAGCCGCCCGGCAACCTTCCCCCTGGTCACAACAACCCGGCCAGGAAGCATCTGCCGTACCGCTATATTGGCTTCAGGAATTTTCCGCCTGATTTGCCAATATAGACATAATCTGACTAAAATACAGTATACCCTTCCCATCGCTTCCTGTCAACTCAAATTTTAAGTTTTTTTCAAGATTTTCACACGGTAAATTCTAACAATTCACGATTCATTTTGTCATTGCGGCATGAAAAAACGAATTCGGCTGCCTTGGTCTGTTTTTCCAAACAATGGAAGGAAATGAATAAGGAAAAGCCCATACCGAATTCATAAAGCGAGAGTTTGTGCTCTTGAAAAACATACTTTTTATCACTTAAAACATACCTGATTCTAATAATTATTTCATTTTTTTCCTATGATGTATCAAATTTTAGACCGAAGTCTAAAATTTTCCCGCGACAAACATATAAAAAGCGCCGGTACATTACACCAGCGCCTTGGCGGAGAGTTAGGGATTCGAACCCTAGGTCCCTTTCGGGACACAGCATTTCGAGTGCTGCACCTTCGACCACTCGGACAACTCTCCATCCCTTTTCACGGTCGTATCATAGTATACCCCAATGGCAGCAAATTGTCAAGCATGAATTCAGGGGCGGGAAGCATCATACCGGCCAAAATACCAGCCAAACGTGCCCCGGCACTTGGCATAGATTCCCTCCGGCAGGGCGAGAATCACCTTCAATTCGTCCCCCGGCTGAACGGGCAGCAGGTAGTCCGTCACGTCGGTGCAGCAATCCCCCGTGTCATCCCGATACAGATATTGGGTGGGCACCCATGCCTCCTTATCATGGAACAGCACCCGGGAAAAATGTGCCTGTCGCTCCAACACCGTCACGTGATGGTCGCCCC
>CANQLS010000217.1 GCA_947624765.1 uncultured Clostridia bacterium | reverse complement strand
AATAGTATTATTTAATAAAAAAGATAACACAATTATTAAATTATATAAGTTATTAATTCTTTCTCTTCCAATGTCATTTATTGGAATTTTGGGAATGCAAATGCATCATATATTCTCTTGGTATAATATAATTTTAATTATATATATGTTAGTAGTATTTAAAAAATATAAAAAAATATCTAAAATTTCTATGCTAGCTTTATTATTAATTTTTACTATTTTAATAGTTGAAATACTTTGGGCTACAAATTTAAGTAAATCATTTGTTGAGATTATTCAATTTTTGATAATGTTAATTCCAATAGTATATACTTATAACATAAAAGAAGAACTTCCCTTATCTTCAAATGATGCTAATCAATTATTGATTTTTTATTCAGATATTTGCGTTGCTACTGCATGTTCTATGTTATTTCAATATATTTTAGGTACTTATTTCAATATTAATGTTGGATTTATTGAATATTATGGTCATGATCGCGTAAGTTTTAATTGTTTATCTAAAGGTGCAAGTATATTACCAGTTTTTATGGGAATAGGATTTTTAATACTATTTATAAGGGGATTTTATTATAAAATAAAATTTTCTAATATTATTAGAATGTTAATAATTTTAGTTGCAATGATTCTAAATACATCACGCTCTGGTATTATATCTATGTTTATTATTATATTCTTGATTTTCTTTTTCAAATTTGTAAAGAAGATAAATTTAAAAAATATTATTATGATGATTTTATTTATTATATTAGGTTTATTTAGTATAAATTATTTAACATCACTTAGATATGGACTGAATGGAGTACTTGATGATAACGGAAGATTTGCTCTTATTTATGAAGGGTTAAGTATTTTTACATCTAGTTTAAGAAATTTTTTGTTAGGTGATGGTTTTTCTGGAATGGCTATAAGTCAAATGGTTACCCCTCATAATGTTATAATTCAAACTCTTGTTCAAAACGGAATAATAGTTACTATTATACTTTCAAAATTATTTTTAAGTTATATGGTAAGTAATAAAAATAACAAATATAAATATCTTATATTATTTATTATAATCTCAGGAATGTTTGTAACAGATTTTTATGCTAATGCATTTTCAACTGTTATTTTTATGATAGTTGATGTTTATGGTAACAAGTTAAAATTGGATATGTCATAATATGTTATATGAATTCAAATTTATAAAAGAATGGATTTCAAAAAATAATAATTTTTATACATATTAGATTCATGTAGATGAAAGGAATGTGTTATTAATATGAAAAAAATATCAGTTATAATGGCTACATTTAAAACAGATAAAGAAATGCTAATGGAATCAATTAATAGCATTCTTAATCAAACTTATACTAATTTTGAATTTATAATTGTTTGTGATGGTGATGAAGAAGAATATAATTTTATAAAAAAAATTGATGATAAACGAATTAAAGTTTTAAAAAATAGTGAAAATATGGGATTACCATACTCTTTAAATAAAGCAATAACTGCTGCTACAGGTAATTACATAGCACGAATGGATAGTGATGATATAAGTTTACCAAATAGGTTAAAAATACAATTAGATTTTCTTGAAAGTCATCCTGATGTATTTCTTTGTTCAACTTATGTAAAACAATTTGGTGCTATAAATGATTCTAAAAAGATTTTGTTTAATAATTGTGAACAAGTTAAATGTCAGCTGCTGTATAGGGCAGTTCTTGTGCATCCAACAGTAATGGGAAGAAAAGAAGTGTTTCAACAATTTAAATATAATAATGAGTTTAAATGTTCTCAAGACTTTGAATTATGGAGTAGAATTTCTGAAAAATATAAAATTGCAGTTATACCATCCATTCAATTAAATTATAGAGTTCATAATAAACAAGCATCTATAGAAAAAATGAAAATTCAAGAAGAATTTTCTAAAAAAATAATTTATGAAAATTCAAAAAAAATAAATGGAAAATATGAAGAGCAAATTTTTGAATGCCTATGTGTGTTGGGTGGAAGAGAAAAATTAACGAAAGAAAATTACTTGAAAATAAGTAATGAAATTGACTATATAATAGAACAAAATAAAAAATATAAAAATTATGGTGTTAAAGAATTAAAAATGATTTTATATAATAGATTTTTTGAATTAATTTTAAAAAATAAAATATTTGTTTTTAATTTTTCTGTTTTAAAAAAATGTTTAAAATTTTATAATTTAAAAGATATATTATTTAAACTTGGATGAGGTGATTCGATGAAAGTTAGTATAATAGTTCCAGTATATAATAGTGAAAAATATATTGATAAACTGGTCAATAGTGTTTTAAATCAGACTTATCAAAATTATGAATTAATTTTAGTAAATGATGGTTCAACTGATAATTCATTGAAAAAATTAAAAAAAATTCAAAAAAAGGATTCTAGAATAAAAGTATTTGATAAAAAAAATAGTGGCCCAGGTTTAACTAGAAAATATGGCTTTGAAAAATGTAATGGTGATTTGATTTATTTTGTTGATAGTGATGATTGGATTACACATGATACTGATTTAGAAGAAATTGTAAATGAATTCAATCAAAATAAAATTGATATATTGTTTTTTGATAGAGAAGATATTATTGAGAAAAAAAGTATTGATATTATTAAAGGATTTGATAATATTAGCCCAGGTATTCATAAGGTATCTAATATAGATGATATTGTAAGACCAGGGTTAGGAAATAAAATTTTAAAAAAAGAAATTTTAAAATCAGAAATGTTTATTGAATCG
>CANQLS010000216.1 GCA_947624765.1 uncultured Clostridia bacterium | reverse complement strand
TACTGATCAAGGTGAATTAGCTTTAGGAAAAAATATTCTAGTTGGTTTCATGAGTTGGGAAGGTTATAACTACGAAGATGCTATTTTAATTAATGAGAAATTAGTAAAAGAAGATGTATTAACTTCTATTCATATTGAGGAGTATGACTGTGAATGTAGAGATACGAAACTTGGACCAGAAGAAATCACAAGGGATATTCCAAATGTTGGTGAAGATGCATTAAAAGATTTAGATGATAGAGGTATTATTCGTATTGGTGCAGAAGTTCGCTCTGGTGATATTTTAGTTGGTAAAGTAACACCAAAAGGAGAAACTGAGTTAACAGCAGAAGAAAGATTATTAAGAGCTATTTTTGGTGAAAAAGCAAGAGAAGTTAGAGATACTTCACTTCGTTGCCCACATGGAGAAGCTGGAACAATTGTAGATGTAAAAATATTTACAAAAGAAAATTCAGATGAATTAGGAACAGGCGTTAATGAGGTTATTCGTGTTTATATAGCGCAGAAGAGAAAAATTTCTGTTGGTGATAAAATGGCAGGACGTCATGGTAACAAAGGTGTTATTTCAAGAATTCTTCCAGAAGAAGATATGCCTTTCTTGCCAGATGGTACACCACTTCAAATTGTATTAAACCCATTAGGTGTTCCTTCTCGTATGAATATTGGTCAGGTACTAGAAGTTCATTTAGGATATGCCGCAAAAGCATTAGGATTTAAAATTGCTACTCCTGTATTTGATGGAGCAAAAGATGAAGATTTTGCAGAAATGTTTGAAAAAGCACATTTGCCAGCATCAGGAAAAACAATTTTATATGATGGAAGAACAGGTGAACCTTTTGATAATGAAGTTACAGTAGGTATAATGTATATGCTTAAATTACACCATTTAGTAGATGATAAGATTCATGCTCGTTCAACAGGACCATATGCATTAGTTACACAACAGCCTCTTGGTGGTAAAGCACAGTTTGGTGGTCAGAGATTTGGAGAAATGGAAGTTTGGGCATTGGAAGCTTATGGTGCAGCATATACATTGCAAGAAATCTTAACTGTAAAATCAGATGATGTAGTAGGAAGAGTAAAAACTTATGAAGCCATTGTAAAAGGTGAAAATATTCCAGAACCAGGAATCCCAGAAAGCTTTAAGGTTCTTGTTAAAGAATTACAAAGCTTAGGTTTGGATATTAGATTATATAATCAAAGTGATGAAAACGAAGTTGAGTTACAAGAAGATATCGATGATGATGATGATATGACTTTAAATCTTGTAACACCAGCAGTAGAAACAGATGACATGAAAGATTCTATGGTCATTTCAGATAGTGATGGAGAAGTTATTGAAGATGAAGACTATGAAGATGAAGATGAGAACGAAGAAGCGGAAGATGAATTGTTTGATGATAGTTTCTTAGATGATGATAACTTCGATGATGAAGAGTAGATTATATAAAAGAAAGGAGAAAATAAAATGGTTGATTTAGAAGTTTTTGACAGAATAAAAATTGGTTTGGCATCTCCTGAAAAAATACGTGAATGGTCAAAAGGTGAGGTAAAGAAACCAGAAACCATAAACTACAGAACATTAAAACCAGAACGTGATGGATTGTTTTGCGAAAAGATATTTGGACCAACAAAAGACTGGGAATGTCATTGTGGAAAATATAAAAGGGCGAGATATAAAGGAATTGTTTGCGACCGCTGTGGCGTAGAAGTAACAAAGGCAAAGGTAAGAAGAGAGAGAATGGGACATATTGAACTTGCAGCCCCAGTAGCTCATATTTGGTATTTTAAAGGAATTCCAAGTAGACTAAGTTTAATGTTAGATATTCCACCAAGATCGTTAGAAAAAGTTTTATATTTTGCAGCTTATGTGGTTATCGACTCTGGAGATACTTCTCTTGTAAAAGGTCAAGTAATTTCTGAAAAAGAGTATAGAGAATATATTGATCAATATGGAGAAAATGCATTCCGTGCAGGAATGGGTGCAGAAGCTGTTAAAGAATTATTGCAAGAAATTGATGTAGAGAAGTTAGCACAAAGTTTGAGAGATGAATTAGATGGTGCAAATGGTCAAAAGAAAGCTAAGATTATAAAGAGATTAGAAACAGTGGATAGTTTTAGACTTTCTGGAAATAAACCTGAGTGGATGATATTAGATGTTTTACCAGTTATACCTCCAGATTTAAGACCAATGGTACAATTAGACGGTGGAAGATTTGCAACATCAGATATTAATGATTTATATCGTAGAATTATAAATAGAAATAATAGATTAAAAAGATTATTAGAATTAGGTGCACCAGATATAATTGTTAGAAATGAAAAGAGAATGCTTCAAGAAGCAGTAGATAGCTTAATTGATAATGGAAGAAGAGGAAGAGCTGTTACAGGACCTGGTAATAGACCATTAAAATCTTTATCAGATATGTTAAAAGGAAAACAAGGTAGATTTAGACAGAACTTGTTAGGTAAAAGAGTTGACTATTCTGGTCGTTCTGTTATCGTAGTAGGACCAGAATTGAAGATTTATCAATGCGGGCTTCCAAAAGAAATGGCAGTAGAATTATTTAAGCCATTTGTTATGAAAGAATTAGTAGGAAGAGGAATTGCTCATAATATAAAAAATGCTAAAAGAATGGTAGAAAGATTAAAGCCAGAAGTTTGGGATGTATTGGAATATGTTATTAAAGACCATCCAGTTATGTTAAACCGTGCTCCAACACTTCACCGTTTAGGTATTCAAGCATTTGAGCCAGTATTGATTGAAGGTAGAGCTATTAAATTACATCCTCTTGTATGTACAGCTTTTAATGCTGACTTTGATGGTGACCAGATGGCTGTTCACTTGCCATTAACACCCGAAGCTCAAGCAGAAGCTAGATATTTAATGTTATCTGCTAACAACTTATTGAAGCCACAAGATGGAAAACCAGTTACTGTACCAACGCAGGATATGATTTTAGGTTCTTACTATTTAACTATAGAAGAAAATGGTGCAAAAGGCGAAGGCATGGTGTTCAAAGATACAGATGAAGCACTAATGGCTTATGCAAATGGAGATATTGCAATTCATGCTAAGATTAAGATTAGAGTAACTAGAGAAGTAAATGGCGAAATGAAGAAGAAAATTATTGATACTACAATTGGTAAAGTAATTTTCAACCAAGCCATTCCACAAGATTTAGGATTTGTAAATAGAGAAAATCCTGATGAAATGTTTAATTTGGAAATCAATTTCCCGGTTACAAAAAAGACAATTGGAAGTATTATTTCAAAATCAATTCGTGTACATGGATTAAGTGATACAGCAGAATTACTAGATGCAATTAAAGCTATGGGATATAAATATTCTACTAAAGGAGCTATTACAGTATCTGTTGCAGATGTTATTATTCCTTCTGAGAAAAAAGATATATTAGCAGCTGCAGAAGCAAAAGTCGATGAAATTACAAAGCAATATAAGAGAGGTTTAATTTCAAACGATGAAAGATACAGTTCTGTTATTAAAGTTTGGGATAAAGCAACTGAAGATGTTACAAATGCCATGATTGCAAACTTTGATGAATTAAATCCAATTTACATGATGGCTACATCTGGAGCTCGTGGTAATATGAAGCAGATTAGACAGCTTGCAGCTATGAGAGGACTTATGGCCGATACTTCTGGTAAAACAATTGAAATTCCAATTCGTTCTTGCTTTAGAGAAGGTATGGACGTACTAGAATATTTCGTATCTGCACATGGTGCTAGAAAAGGATTAGTTGATACAGCGTTAAGAACAGCTGACTCTGGATACTTAACAAGAAGATTAGTAGATGTTTCACAAGATATTATAGTTAGAGAAGAAGATTGTGGTACAACTGATGGTGTAGAAGTAACTGCAATTAAAAACGGAAATGAGTTGATTGAAAGCTTAGAAGAAAGATTAGCTGGTAGATTTTTAGCTGAAGACGTAAAGAATCCTGAAACAGGAGAAATTATTGCAGAAAGAAACACATATGTAACTGATAAATTGGCTGAAACTATTGTGGCTGCTGGAGTAACAAAAGCTAAAATCAGAACTTTACTTACATGTAGATGTGAGAGAGGCGTATGTGCTAAATGTTATGGTAATGACTTAGCAGGAAAACAAGAAGTAAACATTGGTGAAGCAGTTGGTATTATAGCTGCACAATCTATTGGTGAACCAGGTACACAGTTAACAATGAGAACATTCCATATGGGAGGATTAGCTGGAGGAGATATCACTCAAGGTCTTCCTAGAGTTGAGGAGTTGTTTGAAGCTAGAAAACCAAAGGGATTAGCTATTATTTCTGATATTGCTGGTAAAGTATCTATTAGTGATACGAAGAAGAAGAGAGAAGTTATTGTAACATCAGATAGCGACTCAAAGACATATTTAATTCCATTTGGTTCTAGATTATCAGTAAAAGATGGCGATGAAATAGAGGCTGGCGATGAGATTACAGAAGGTTCTATATATCCACAAGATATTATGAGAATTAGAGGGCCTGAAGGCGTTGAGAGATATATTGTTTCTGAAGTTCAAAAAGTATATCGTGGTCAAGGTGTTGATATTAATGATAGACATATTGAAGCAATCATTCGTCAAATGCTTAAGAGAGTAAAAGTAGAAGATAGCGGA
>CANQLS010000215.1 GCA_947624765.1 uncultured Clostridia bacterium | reverse complement strand
GTGGATACTAATAAAATTTCTGATAGAATAAAACAATTGGTTATCGAAGAGTTTTCAAAAGAAGATGAAAAAGAAGAACCAACGTGGGTTGTTGGCTTTTATACGTCTGGCACAAATAGAGTAAAACTTAAAAATGGATATGCTAATTCACATTATACAACACATGAAACATTTCATTTTTTAACTGATTTAAAATTAAACTATCCGAATTTAATATTTCAATTAGATCTTGGAAATAAATTATCTAAGTTTATAAATGAAGGATTAACAGAATACTTAACGCGAGAGTTTGAAAAATCAAATACAGGAAGTGAATATGTGGATTATTCATATCCACAAAATGTAGATTTTGTAGAGTTTTTACATAAGATTTTAGGAGATTCGCTTATAAAAGCATATTTTACATATAGTTCTGTAGATTTTTTGGAAGATTTTTCTACATATATTACCGAAGATGGAAATCCAAATAGAAAGGCTTTCGAAGATTTCAATAATTCATTAGAAAATGTACATTGGTTATTACATGGAAAGAAAGAAACTAAAGAACAAGAAGAAATTGAAGACAAAGAAAAATATGTTAATGAAGTCTGCATACCTATAATTAAAAAGAGTATAGAAAATATTGTGTGCAATGCAATAAGAAAGAAGGCACATGATCTTGAGTATTATAATGATGGAGTTTTAGAAATAAAAAAATTAAAAGATGATATTTTTAAATTGAGAGATAATTTGAGAATATTTGAGAAAAATAAAGATTTTGACTTTTCTTCACTAGAATTTGCAAAATTATTAGAAAACATTTATAGAAAGACTTTAACAATTGCACTCCAAGAAAGTCATGTGCAAAGCGGAAAAATAGAAGATATAGTTAATAGATTAGTTGACCCTATGGAATATGAGGAAGGACTAGATCCTTCCAATAAACCATATAGTTCCATGACTGGTGCTAGAATAAAAATAGAATTGTTACAACAAGTACATGACGATATAAATGGAAAGAATACAGATGAAGAATTAATGGCACATACTAAAAGTTTAATAGATAAACGACTTGGAAATAAAGATAATTATAATGGCAATGGTCATTTTAATATAACGGCTTTTTTAATGGATACATCTTTAATACTAGATAAAATGAACATAAAAGAAGATTTACGACAGGTTATTATGGAATCAATAATGTTTCGTTATTTACCAAAAGATGTGAATCGTGATTTAGTAAAAACGATGCTTGATAAATATAGCAAATTATATGTTACATTATATCAAAAGCAACAATTTAATAAACGAAATGTAATTGATAGTAAGTTTATTAGAATTAATGATACAGAATTCATTGAGAAACGAGATAATAAAATATTCTTTTTAAGTTATGATGAAAAAACAGGGACTTTTTCAGAACAAGAGATAAATGATGGATATCAAATAAAGGGATATAGTAAGGAAGCAATTGAAAGATTTGGTGGTAAAGTTTGCAAAAGATCCTATGAAAGAAAGGTACGGAGAAGGACAAATTATAAATTATAACATTATGTATAATTATGATTTTTCAATGGTTGAAGTGAATGGAAAGCCGTATGAAGTTATACCATCGCCAGAAAAACTAGGAGATAGTTTTTTAGTAAGAGAAGCAATGAAACCTGTATTAAAAGGAATTGGGGAAAATAAATATGCTTCTATTTTAAGGGATGGTGAAAGTCCAATTGAAGTGGGAATGTTTACTACTAAAGAAGTAATACCATTAACATCAGCAATACTTGATACTCGTTCTAAAATAATTAATTATAAACTGTTCTTACAAGAATTAGGAGATTGTATAAATAATCTTCCAACAGAATTACAAATGGGTATCAAAAAAGATGCCTTAGCAAGCTTAATTTCTCACACCTATTTAATAAAGCCAGAAAATATGGAAGAATTTCAAGATGATATAAATTTTATAATTTCAATTGAAAATGATATTATGCTTAATGGTGAAAATATCACTATGAGTAATGCGGAAAGATTATATAATATTACTAAAAGATTAAATCAGGCTAATAGAAGTTATATTGAACAAAGTGACTCATTTATATTTTTTAATAAAAAGGATAAAGAAGAGTGGCAACAGAGATTAGAAGGTAAAAAACAAAGAGAAAAACAAAAAAGATTTATTCAAAACGTTAACGCTTTTGTTAGTGTAGATAGTATGGAATGTATACTTGAACCTTTAGAGGTAAGATCAGCTAAAGCACACTATACTACGTTGGACGGACTTATCTATGATGCTGGTGATCATCCAAATTATGAAACAGCTGCAACTAGTAAAGTTGATTATGAAGTTTTTTGTGATAAATTAAAAAATACTTTATCTACTATAGGTGAAGATGAAAGAGAGCGTTTTATAAAAAAAGTTATAGAAGATAGTGTTAAAGTATGGTATGGACATGGAGCTGGCTATAAACTTGCTAAAATAAGAAATGATAAAAGAGCATCCATGTCAAATGAATTGATAAAAATTTTAACAAATAGAATTATTAATGATAATTCTATGATAGATATAGAAAGAGTTAGAGAAATTGAAAAAAGTTTTATAGAATTATCTAGCGAAGAAGAACGTATCTGCCAAGAAAAATTAGACGAGGAAGCTTACCCTTCGAATTTTGAAGATGAAATTGTAAAAAGAACTTATGAAAATATAATACTTTTGCATAAGCTTGGCGTTCCAAATGAAGCTATACAAACATTAAAAGGGCAGAGTAACGCAGCTCTAAAGGAAGAGAGAACTAAAAGAACTATGAAAGTTTTTGGAAGATTAGCTCTTAGTGGAGAAAACACACCAACTTACAGTGATGTATATCACGCGACTGAATTTTTAAACATATATAATGATATTGATAGAGGCTAATTTAAGGAGGAAAAATGAATTTAAAATATTCAAATGCATGTAAAGAAGTATTAGTATTATTTGATAACTTTTTAGATGAGAATGATTTATCTAAAATCCCCAAAAAACAAATTCAATACATTAGAAAAAATGCAAATCAACAGTATAATTATGTCATAGACGAAACTAAAGAATTAGAAGAACAGAATATTTCTAAAGAGGCTAAAGCGATAATTATAAGTTTGTATAAAAAATATTTTGCAACTACCGAGCAAAAAAAAGAAATAGATGAAATTATTACTACTCTAGATAGAAAAAAATATAATAAGAGTATATATGAAATAGATAAGCTATAGGGAGAAATAAATATGACTATCGAAGAAGAAGTGTTTAGAAAAGCAAAGATTGATTTTGATAAGATACTAAAATATGGATTTAAAAGATATAAGTCTTTGTACAAATATTCAAGGAATATTATGAATAATACTTTTAGAGTGGATATTGAAATAGATGATAATGGAGTGGTAAAAGGCGAAGTTTATGATTTATCTTTTGGTGATAAATATACTAATTTTCGTATAGAAGATAGTACAGGTGCTTTTGTAGGACAGGTGAGAGATGAATTTAAAAATTTGTTAGAGGATATTAGAAGTAATTGTTTTATGGGAGAGGATTTTCTATTTGAGCAATCAAATAGAATAGCAAAGGCAATAAGAGAAAAGTACGGAGATGAACCAAACTTTGAATGGGACAAGTTTCCAGGATATGCTACTTTTAGAAATAAAGATAGTAAAAAATGGTATGGCATAATAATGAATATTGATAAAAGTAAATTATTTAAAAAATCTACTGGTGAAGTTGAAATAATTGATGTAAAATTAGAGCCAAATGAAATAGAGTATTTACTAAAACAAGATGGATTTTATCCTGCATATCATATGAATAAGAAAAGTTGGATTACAGTTATATTAGATAACACTATATCTGATGAAGAAATAATGAGATTGATTGATAAAAGTTATTCATATACAGTTACAAATAAAAATAGTGCTAAAAATGAGTGGATAGTGCCTGCAAATCCGAAATATTTTGATATAGATAAAGCATTAGAAGAAAATAATACTATAACGTGGAAGCAAAGTACAGATATTAAAATAAATGATATTGTTTATTTGTATGTTGGAGAACCTTATTCGTCAATTATGTATAAGTTTAAAGTAATAGAAGTAAATATTCCTTATGAATATAAAGATGAAAATATAAAAATGCAAAAAATTATGAAAATGACTTTAATAAGAAGATATGAAAAAGGAAAATTATCGTTTAGTAAATTGAAAAGTTTTGGCATAAACGCGATTAGAAATCAAAGATATATGCCATTAGAGTTAAGCAAATATATAGATAAAATTGAAGCCTAAATTTAGGTGAGAAGTAAATATAATAATGCTTAATAATAGTTCTTATTTGAAAAATAATGCTTAGTGTAATAGGCATTATTTTTTTATATCATAAGATTTTAGGCATGAGATTTTTAGATTTCTTGTTGACAATTATAGTCTAACGTGTTAGACTATAATCAGTCTAATTCATTAGACAAATGAAAGGGTGGATAATATGGAGTATTTAAAATTATTTGAAGCGGAGTACAGAGTTATGCAAATTATTTGGGATAATGAGCCGATTACTTCTAGAAAATTAAGTGAATTGTGTTTTCAAGAATTAGGTTGGAAAAGAACTACAACATATACAATGCTTAAAAGATTAAATCAAAAGGGATATACTAAAAATGAAGATGCAATAGTTAGTAGCCTAATTAGTAGAGAAGAGGTACAAAAACAAGAAAGCAAAGCATTTATAGATAAAAATTTTGCAGGTTCGTTATCTTCTTTTATTGCTGCTTTTACAAGAAGAAAAAATTTAAGTCAAAAAGAAATTAATGAAATTAAAGATATGATTGAGTCTTATGGGAAGGGGAAGAAAAAATGAGTGCTTTTTTCTTAAATCTATTGAACATG
>CANQLS010000214.1 GCA_947624765.1 uncultured Clostridia bacterium | reverse complement strand
GCTAGTCCAAGTGCAATAAACGGTTCAGGTTCTTGCTCATATAAATTTACTAAAGGTTCAAATACCGTTACTGTTTCGGGATGCCCAACATCAGGAAGAGTATTCTTAGAGATTAGTTCGTTAGGCTTACATAAGCGTTATACAAATGGTGGAGGTGGTAGCAGTAATAGTGGTTATACTCCACCGGAAACAACGGATCCAACAGCACCAACGGTACCATCTGAACCGCCTAAGACATATACAGTAACGATTAAACACGTTGATGCAAGCACGGGCAATTTAATGCCAGGTACAAAAGTAACTGTTAAAAATTTACCAATAGTTAATGAAGCTTCTTTAACGCTAACAGGAGCTTGGGATGGATATGTAAATAAATATGCTACATTAGATAGAAAAACAACTACTGCTTCTCAAAGAGTATCAGGCACAAAAACAATGTATCGTGAAGATGTTCCTAACGAAGGGGCTAATAGAGAGTTAATATTCTATTATGATAAAAATGATGATGATAATAATGGAGTAATGCTACAAACTTATTGGCAAGAAATGGACTATGAAACTGGAAATGCTACTAATATTTTACCTATGGAATATTACAATTTATCATTAGGTGATACAGAGTATGCATTTTCAAAAGAAGCAACGATTACACCAATGGGATACGAATTTAATGAATTACAAGTAGTAATTAATGGCGAAGTAAAATATAGCAGTGAATCAGCTTTAGAATATTATAGCATTTTAGCTAAAGAAACTGGTGATTTTAGTATTTCAGGTTCAAGCATGGAAACATCTGATGATATTGTGATTATATTCTATTATACAAAGAAAACTACACCAAAATTAAGAGTAGAATATCAAGATGAAGATGGAAATCAAATTAATCCGCCAAAAGAAATAGAGTTACCAGATGAACCAACAACAGAGAAATATAAAAATATTCCTGGATGGGAATTTATATGGTCTAGAAAAGGTGATGAAGATCCAACACCAGATCCTGAAGTACCTGTTGGAGGCGAAGGCGAAGATGTAGTTATAGTATTTGTTTATACAGAAAAAGAAGATGCTGGCGATGATTTTGCAAATATGGAGGCTCAGGTTATATTAAGATCAAACACAAAAGGTAATGAAGAATACGAAGTAACTGTAGCAATTCCAACATCTGAAGACTTGTATGCAAATATTGTAACAGATGGTTTCATATTAAAGCCATCATTTGCAAAGTACGAAAAAGAAGCAACACTTACATATGTATATTATCAACCATATGATGGTGGAATAGCAGAAAGACGTGTAACAAGAAACGTGCCTTATACTTATGTATCACCAAAGGGTGCAGCATTATATAAAATTGTAAGTGGAACTGTTACAAATGATGTTATTGGCGGAACAGTAAGTTTAGGTATTCCAGAAAATGAATATTATGATGTATTTTTACAATATGATGAGGGCGGATATTTAAGTAATATTTATGAAGAAAAAACTTTACCTGGTTATTGTGCCACAGAAGAAGAAGCAAATAATGTACTTGCTTCCATAGATACTAACAGCGATTTAAATAAATTACAAGAAAATGCAAGAGTAAAAATGGGTACATTAAGAGTAACAGGAGTTGGAATTAATGGAAGTTATACACTTTTAGGCGGAGAAGAAAGGTCTTTAGGTGATAGCCAAACTGTTACAATACCAACTACATTCTCAAGAGTACCAACTGCTTGTAATTACGTTTTATCTAGAGATACTAATTTATATGTTAATAAAGTATTAAATGGTACATATCCAACAACTGGTACTGTGACCTATATGTTACATAGCACAGCAGGAGATTTAACAGGAATTGAAGCTAATAATGAAGTAACTAAAAATTTAACTGGAAATGTTGTAAAAGTACATACTCCAGTAGTAAATAACACTACAGTAAGTAGTAGTGTAGAAAATCAATTGGTAGAAGCCTCAGAAAATGCGGTTGTATTAGGACATGAATTTACAGTTACTATTCCAAATAACGGAAATCATATTTCTGAAAAAGGATATGGAAATAGAAATTATAATTATCGTGGTGTAAGAAGTGATAAAAATAATGCAGAGCAAAATAGAGACCATTTTGCACAATCAAAGAGTATAAGCTTTACAACTGTAGGAGTAATATATAATGGAACATATTATTCTGCGGGAACTGAAATATCACTTCCACTATCTCAAGAGAACTTTACATTTGTAATTCCAGAATGGGAAAACGAAGCTTGGAAGGATAATTTAGTTACAATGACGACAAGAGTAATTGCAGAAAATTGCGATTCAACACATTTATCAAATACTCAAGAAAATGCAAATACAGATTCAATTAATTATGTAGCAACAACTGTATTACAATTAAAAGTAGTAGGCGAGATGTCAGATTTACGAATTAGAGCAACTAATGACCCAGATTGGACAAGATTAAAAGAAGCACTTACTACAGACAAAATGCCTATAGGACAGAATGGTCAAAACTTATTATCAGCATATCGTTATGCTTTAAAATTAGGATATTCTGCATACTTTGATTTGAAAGTAGTAGGAAGTAGAGGAGAAACTACTGAAACAGTAAATATTAAACCAAGCTATTACTATATACCAAAGGCTGGAGGAACGGCTCAAAAAGTGGATTTGTACTATCATAATTCAGCGAATGAAAGATTTGTGAAATTAGCAAATAAACCAATTACATTAGATATGACAATGACAAACTGCTATGGAACAAACTTTAATACAAACTTTAATACAGAATTATCAAGTGCATTAAATGCGTATACAGAAAAATATAATTATAATACAAAAGTAACATTAGGAAATTCAAGCGGAGTTGTTTTAAACAAGGCAGTAAGATTACCTTTTGTAGAAGCAATAACTGCAATGAAAGGAAAATATACTACAGTACCAACAGAAGCAGATAACGCAATAGGACATTGGTATGGAAGTATTAGAGTGCCAGCTTCTACATTAGCAGTTGCAGAAGGAACATCAAATGTAAATGCAAATAGTACATTCTTAAGAGATGGTTATATTGCAATTGTATTTGATGAAGTAACAACTGCATATAACAATACAGCATATTTATCTTATGCAAAAGGAAATACAAAGTGGCCTAATGGTACTAAGACTATAACATTGCCAAATGGAAATACGGCAACAGTTCCTGATGGAACAGCAGTATTATATGAAGCAAACGTTAGAGCAAATAATGATTATGAAATATCAGGTACACATTAATGAAGTCAATTTTAAGGA
>CANQLS010000213.1 GCA_947624765.1 uncultured Clostridia bacterium | reverse complement strand
AACAACATAGTTTGGGATCTTGGACTGAATCGGGTTCATCAGGTCATACAAAAAGTTGTTCAAAGTGTAGTTATTCTACAACAGCTTCACATTCATTTACAACCACAAAAACATCTACATGTACTAGTGCGGGACAAGAAAAATGTAATACTTGTGGTTATACTAGAAGTACAGCATTGAAAGACCATGAGTATGATTGGTATTATTATAGTGATACAGAACACCAAGCAGAATGTGTAAATTGTCATAGAGCTAATGGGCGTCGTAGCCATGTTCAAACAAGAGCAGCAACTTGTACTGAAAAAGCATATTGTTCAACGTGTGGAAATGAATATGGACAACCTCTAGGACATTCGGAATCATCTGGCTGGTCGTCAGATCAATATGGACATTACAAAACATGTTCGAGGTGCAGTACACGAATGGGATCGACTTATAGTCACTCATCAAGCACACCGGCAACATGTGTTAGCGCGCAATATTGTAGCACTTGTAATTATAAAATGGCGGAGATCGATTCAGATAATCACGATTGGGGACCATGGAAATCTTTAGGACGTGAAGCAGGACACCAAAGAATATGTAATAGACTAGCTACACATATAGAAACAGTAGCACACGTCGATAAAGATAGTGATGGAAAATGTGACGACTGCCAAGAAACATTAAAATTATTATTACCAGCGACAATAACTTTATCGGAATATGAAGTAACACTTACACATCCTTCAACTTATGAAATTACATATGATTATATTGGTGATGGACAAGTAAGCGTAAAATCATATTCAACTGGTACTTGTATTGCAAATATAAATAGACAAACTAATACAATAACACTTACAACACAAGGCACCGGAAGTACAATAATAGAAGTATCTGCACCAGCAACAGAAAACTTTAACTCGGCATCTGCGAGGCTAGAAGTAACTGTAAAAGATAGACCATACTTGATGGAGAGAGAAGATAGAAGTATTGCAATAGGCTCTGAAAGAAATAGTGGAGGATATGGAGGTACTAATGCAGAAAATATAAATAAAATAGTAATTTCAAACATTATTAATAAAGACTATCTTTCAGGACTATATGATAAGTATACACTTTATGATGAATACGATGTTTCTAAATATGAAGATAAAAGTGTAATGGCATATACTTGTATGGAAAATGAAACAAGGGAGCTACATTTATTTATTTGCTTTGAAGGTGAAAAATTGTATGCTCCAGTAAATTCGCAGTATTTATTTGCTGGATATAAAAATTGTACAAGCATAGAAGGGTTAGAATTACTTGAAACAAGTGATGTAACTGATATGAGTTATCTGTTTAGTAATTGTCAAAGCATAACAGAAATAAGTTTAGCTAATTGGAATGCAAAAAGAGCAACTGATATAAGTTATATGTTTTATGCTTGTAAGGGCTTGGTTAACGTAGATCTTAGTGGAGCTAATTTTAGTAGTGCAACAAATGCTGAAGGATTCTTTTTTGAAGATTATATTAATGCATCTAACGAAGAATGGAATTTAGCTAATGTTAATATGAGTAATTGCAACTTAAGTAGTTTGAAAAGTATGAAATACTTTTTTAATTATGATTACGATCCGGAAGTTCCAAGTCGTGAACCAGCAGCTATACATAGTTTAAGAACAGTAAACTTAAGTGGTGCTAATCTAAGTAGTGTAACTGATATGAGTGGCATGTTCTTTTATTGTAAGGAATTGAACAGTGTAGATATGTCTAATGTAGTTACGACAAATTTGCAGAATATGTTTGAAATGTTTAGAAATTGCTGGAATTTAACTGATCTAAACTTAGATGGTATAGATACTGGAAAAGTACAAAACATGTCAGGTATGTTTAGAGAATGTATAGCATTGGAACATATTAACCTTAAAGGATTTAATACTGCTTCTGTTACTGATATGTCTATGATGTTTGCACATTGTATAGTTTTAACAGAATTAGATTTATCTAGCTTTGTGACAAGCAATGTGGTAGACATGAATAACATGTTTTGGTCTTGTGCTATTGAATCTATTGATTTGTCTGGTTTCGATACTGGCAAAGTAAAGGATTTTTATTCTATGTTTGATAGTTGTACAAATTTAAGAGCGTTAGATTTGACAAGTTTTGATACAAGTAGTGCAACAGAGGATATGGGATATTTGTTTAATAACTTAGAAATACCTATTTTAATAGGTAATAAATTTGACAGATTAATTGGCGACCCATTTTATGAAAGTACCAATAAAGGGAAGATTATAACAACACGTACAGAACCTATGACATTTAGTGGCTCTGCCCCAAATACAATCTTATACGTTCCTAATGAAACTGCAGAGGCTAGATATGAAGCGGCTGACACGGATAATGTAATTGGCGCAGAAAATATTCGCCCAATATTAGAATTAGTTGGAGCATATACCGTAACAATAGATGCTGGTACATCGTATACAGATGCTGGAGCAACAGTAGCAGGATATACGAGTGATAATACTAAAGAATGGGATGCATTAACTGAATATGGATTTACATTAACAAAAAGTGGAAGTGTTGATATTAACATACCAGATACTTATACAATAACATATACTTTAAAAAGAAATGGAGCAATAGTAGCAACAGTTCAAAGAAAAGTTATTGTAGAAGCTAATGAGATTACAGGATTTGTAACAATAGAAGGAACAGCAACAGTAGGAAGTACATTAACAGCAACAGTAACAACGACACCAGCTGGATGTAATTTATCGTATCAATGGTGGTATTTAAGTATTGCAGGTGGAGCAAAAACAAATTTAGGAACAGCAATTTCAACAACATCAACAACTAGCGAATATACAATAGAAGCGGGTAAAAACTTGGTGGGCAAATACATTGGTGTAACTGTAACAGCAACAAAAACTGGATACCCTGAAGCGACATTTAGTGATATAACAGATGTTTCAAATAAATCATCTACTACAGGTGACGGAAAAGTAGAAAAAGGAACGTTACCTGTATCGATGAGACCTAGTGTAATCATGTTAGGGTACCAATATGGAGCAGAAAGCAAAAGTGAGCCAAGCTTATCAAGTAATTCGTATGGTGCAACGGTAACATATTATTACAATAAAGTTAGAAAAACAACACTTGGAAAAGCATGGAGTGATGTAACAAGTACAACGCAATTAGATGTTGGCACATATTATATGTATGCCACATTAACAGAAATGCCAGATTATGAAGATACCAACACATCAGCTGTACCGTTTAGCATTACAGCTGGAACAATCACAGGAAATGTAGTAATTAATGGTACAGCAACAGTAGGAAGTACATTAACAGCAACAGTAACAACTACTCCACCAGAATGTGAATTGTCATATCAATGGTGGTATTCGGCTAGTCCAACTGGAGAACCGAAAATTTTTCTAATAGCTACGTCAACAGATACGTTTACAATACAAGGAGAAGAATTAATAGGTAAATATGTAGGAGTATCAGTAACAGCAAATAAAACAAATTATGAAGAAGCAACATTTAGTGATATAACGGATAGTTCAAATGGTGGAACTGGAGCAGTAATAAATTATAACTATAAAGATGATGCAAGCCCAACACCAAACTATTACTTAACATTACAGGAAGCATTTAATAGTGCATCTAGTGGAAGTACAATTACAGTCTTAAATGATGTAACAGAAGTAGAAAGTACTCAAATTATATTAGAAGCCAATAAAGATATTACATTAGATTTAAATAATAAAACAATAACAATTACTAATAGCAGTTCAGGTGATGTAATATGGGGACAAATAAAAAATAATGGAAAATTAACATTAAGTGGAGAAGGTAAAATAACGACCTCTGTGGAAAATAATAATGTTGCAACTATAATTATCACAGAAAATGGTGAATTAACGGTAGGCAAAGATGTAACACTAGAGAATAAAGGAATATTAAACTATTCTTTTCCGTATTACACTATAAATTTTACTAAAAGTTATACTGCTAATATATATGGAAATATAATCGTTAGTTCGCTAGAAAATGAAAAAGCTTCTGGAGCAACTGCTATAAATACTGAAGGTTCAGGAACTCTTAATATAATAGGAGCTAAAGTGTTAGCAGAAGGATCAAATGGATCAGAAGGCTATGGAATAAGAATTGAAGGAACATATGAAGATGTAGAAGGAACAATAAACATTAAAGAAAATAGTTATATAAATTCTTCAATAGGTTCGGCAATAAATCCATATGCAGATGCTGGACGCAGTAATAGATATAAGCTTAATATAGAAAACTCAAAAATTGAAGGATCGGATTATGGAATAAGTACAGACTGGAACGCGGAAGTTGAAATTACAATAAGGGATAATGCTGAAATAATATCAGATAATGTAGCATTATTTATAAATGGCAATAATAAAGTTAAAGTATTGGAAAGTCAAATACAAGGAAGAGAAAAAGGAATAGAAAATGATTCTGGTGGACGGAGGAAAAATAGAAATTGTTAGCGGAACAGTAAAAGGAGGCATACATGGCTGGGGAGCAGCTACTATTATAATAGGAGAACCAGATGGAGATGTAGATATAACAAATCCAATAATTGAAGGAACATATGGAATTAGTGCAATAGAAAAAAATATTGAATTCTATGATGGTATTTTAAAAGGCACAATAGCAGCATATGTAGAAAGTCCAGATCAAGTAGAAACTGGTTATGGAGTATGTGATGGAGAAGAAGATGGCTATAAAGTAGCATATTTAAAGAAACTTGCAACTATTGAACCATCTGAATCAGAAATAACACTTATTCATCCAACAACTCATCAAATAACATATACATATAATGGTGATGGAATAGTTAGTGTAAGATCCCTTTCTCCTAATATTTGTACTGCGGAAATAGATACACAAAGCAGAACAATAACAATTACAACAAATGGTGTTGGAAACGCAACAGTAGAAGTATCAGCACCAGAAACAGCAGAATATCTCGAAGCCTCTACGATACTTAATATAGAAATCTTGGGCGTAATAGAAGGCAAGGTAAATATAACTGGAAAAGCAAAAGAAGGAGAAACATTAACGGCAACAGTATCAGACTTAAATCCAACAGAATGTAATCTAGTGTATACTTGGTGGTATGCCGATACACCTGATGCAACAACAGGCACAACATTAGCAACATCTGTTTCAAAAACAGATTTAACAGATACATATATAATAGAAGATGGTAAAAACTTGGTGGGAAAATACATAGGAGTAACAGTAACAGCAACAAAAGACAATTACGTTGATGCAAAATTTAATGATATAACAGATAGTTCAAATGGTGGCAATGGTACGGTAACCATTCCTAATGAATTTAGTATTGGAGAACCAAGCAAAGACAAGGCAAAAGAAGG
>CANQLS010000212.1 GCA_947624765.1 uncultured Clostridia bacterium | reverse complement strand
GGGTAGGAATGGGGGGAACAGAAGTTACAGTAGGTGCATAGATATGCACCTCCTCTTCCTGCGCAAAAACCGGAGCAACGGTTGCGATAACCGTTGAATCATTGCTCTGCCCAAAGGCAGATACACCCACTCCAACAAGCGTGATAATCGCGATTAACGCGATCATCCGAATGGACCAAAAAATGACCTTATCTTTCATTTCTTTCCTCTCCTTTTCTGAGTTGATTGTTGATTGGTGTTACATGGAACCAAAAGAAATAATAAACCTTTATGTTAAACGTCCTTTTGGACGGAATTTTCATCCAAACCAAACACATAATATTTAATTGTAAACTCATTATAGCACATATTATGTTAAATTTCAACATTTTTCCAATAGATTTTTAAATTTATGGCGACCAATGGGCGCCGCTACACTCTCTTTCTAAATTATTAGACAAAAATGCCGTTCTCTTTCGAACGGCATTTTTGTTATGAAATTAATCTACATCTTCTGTTGTGTCACTAGTTATATAATAATCATGTTCTTCGCGAGTTGCTTCAACGATATCAGCAAATAATTTATGACTTCTTAATACATCACTGAACCCACTTTTTGTTTTAGAAGAAACATCTGCTGGAGCACGAAGCATAAAGAAATTCATATATTGAGCAACCTCTGCTCTAGTAATAGGTTCATCTAATTTTAAATTCTTATTGCCACTAGTTAAAGGTAACATATTAAGTCTTGCAAGTAAAGTTACTTCATCTAAAGCCCAATGTTCATCTGCATATGAACCATTTACTGCATAAAGTTTTGTACTATCTTTATAACGTTTAATACTAGTTTCTGAATCTTTAATTTCAAAGCCTTCATCATTATCTGTAGAAATTCTATTAGCTATAATTGTAATAAATTCCGCACGAGTAATGTAAGCATTTGGT
The DNA here is from genome assembly GCA_947624765.1 of uncultured Clostridia bacterium. Classification (GTDB taxonomy): domain Bacteria; phylum Bacillota; class Clostridia; order TANB77; family UBA1234; genus RGIG4465. The sequence goes on along the minus strand of CANQLS010000212.1, from coordinate 3,322 downwards.
CTATAATATCCATCACCATAGCCTTGTACTAAGCCATATGCAGTTGCTGCTACTATAGCTTTTCTAGCCTCTAAATATGTTTCATTTAAATCAGCATAATTATAAGTATTAGTATCGTATGCTGTTGATAAGCCTAAAGTTCTTGTTAATACAAGAGCAGCCTCACCTCTAGTAATACCATCGTTTGGTCTGAAAGTAGTAGCATTGGCATCACCAAACATATATGGTTCATGCGTATTCTTTATTTCAGTATCTGCATCTTTATATATTAAATTCATAACTGCTGAAGTATCTTTTACTTTATTGTCTAATTTAATTTGCGCAGAAGGATAAATTATTTTATAAGTTACTTTAGAAGTTCCAATTTTAGTATATTTTAAAACTACTTCTTTAGTTCCTGCTTCATCCTCGTCTAATCCGTTAAATGTCCATGTAATTGTACCTTTTGAACTTGATACACTACCACCATCAGCATCTACTACTTTAAATGTTTCTGGAACGTTTAATACTAATGTAACTTTCTTTGAAGTTGCTCTACCACCATTTTTATAATCAACGTAGTAAATAACCTCTTCGCCTACTTCATAAATATTCTTATTAGCTTTCTCTTCTTCAGAGTCATTTCTAAGAGAAACTGCAAGTGTATCTAACTCAGATTCTTCCTTCATCCAAGGTTCTACTACTAATTCGTCATCATCTTCGTCGTCGCCATAATACTCTTCATCAATTATAATAGTGTATACTTTTTTATCAGATTTTGTACCATCTTCTGCAACTGCTTGAACAGTTAAAGTATGTGTGCTACCTTCTTCAAAATCACTTGGAATATCAATAGTAACTTGATCATCTCTTACTGTAAAAACATCTTCATCATCCCATTGATAAGTAATTTTTTCTATATTCTTATTACCATCTGCAACAATATCTAGTTCGTCATATGGATATACCCATAATGTTTTGCTTTCTGAAACTACTTTTCCTTCATATTCTAAATTTACATCAATTTGTGTATCAACAACAGGTGGTGTTGTTTTTTCAGGGACTTTAAGTCTATAAGTTTTACGCTCAGATAATGTTCCGTCTGTGGCTTTAGCTCTTATTATTAAAGTATGTACACTTCCCGGTTCATAATTAGGCATATGTATTAATCCTTTTGAATATCCTTCCGGAGTTTCCATAGCTTGCTCATTATCCCATTGATATGCTAGTTGTGAAATTCCTACATTAGATTTCCTTCAATATATAATTCACTACCTACTGGTATTTCAGTTATTTCCGATGTAGAAACATTAGAATTATTATAAACTAGATTTACATCAACTGTTGTATCTACTTTATTATCAGGTATTTTTATTGTATAATGAAATTTGTCAATAACTTCATGAATATTATATGTATAATTATTAACAATAGCTTGCATCTGTAAATAATTTACAGAACCAGGCTCTGCATCTGCTGGAATTGTAAAAGTTGCACTTGTTTTACCTTCAGCCAACACATGAATATCAGGTGTGTTCCAATAGTATGTAATTCTTACTCCCTCACTATAAGGAATATCAACATTAACTTCAATTTTATCTCCCGGATTTAATGTTAATTCTTGACCTTCTGTTAGCTTTTGACCATTATACTTTACAATCAATGAAATATCAATATCTCCTACATGTACACTAGCATAAACTGGCATTATGCTAATTACCATCATTACTACTAATACTGCAAATAATAATTTCCTTTTTAAATTTAGCATTTTACTTCCTCCTTACAATTTCGCTAAATGAAAAGAAACTCGTCTGAGTCTTACTTTTTATTGCATAGCAATTCTATCACAAAATTTGCCAAAAGTGAAGTATTTCACGCATATTTCTTAATTTTTTATGTTCACCCATTTTTGAACTCAAAAAAAGACGGCTTTGCGCCGTCTTTAATAATTTTTATTAGTCATCTACTGCTACTTCTGTTCCCTCTAATGTATAAGAATATGTATGTGCATCTCTTGTTGCTTCTACTATATCTGCAAATAATTTATGATTTTTATTTACATCTGTGAATCCTGATTTTGTCTTAGAAGAAACTTCTGCTGGTGCTCTGAATAGGTAGAAGTTTACAAGTTGTGCAACTTCTGCTCTAGTGATATACTCATCTAATCTTAAATCTTTATTTCTTGATGTTAAATCTGTCATATTTAATCTAGCTAATAATGTTACATATGGAGATGCCCAATGTTCTGTTACAACAACACCATTTGCAACATAAGATCTTGTTGGATCTTTATATATTTTAATTTCTTCTGTTGAATCTTTTACAACTATTCCTCTAACATCTTCATCTTCAGCATCTAATTCAAGGTTAGCTGCAATAATCTTCATAAATTCTGCTCTTGTCATTTTTTCGTTTGGTCTATATGTTCCATCTGTATAACCATTAATTAATCCAGCGTTTGTAGCTGCTACTATAGCTTTTTGTGCTTCTAAATAAGTTTCACCAAGGTCTGGATATAAGTTGCTAATATTAACACCAGAAGTATTCATTCCGAAAATTCTTGTTAATACTAATGCGCCTTCAGCTCTTGTAATACCATCATCTGGTCTAAATAATGTTGTTCCAGCATCACCAAACATATATGCATAATGTTCATCATTTACGATTTCTGTATCTTCATCTTTGAAAATTAAATTAATTACAGATGAACTATCTACTACCTTGTTTGCTGAATAAATGTCAGCTGTTGGATATATAATTTTAGATTTTACACTTGATTTACCTAAACTATTATATTTTACTACTACAGTCTTTGTTCCACATTCATCTTCTTCTAAGCCGTTCGGGAAAGTCCAAGTAATTGTGTTACCCTTTACTGTTCCACCACAAGCATCTACTACTGTTACATTTAAAGGTAATTCTAATACTAATTTTACATCTTTCTTTGTTTTAGAAGTACCATTCTTGTAATCTACATAATATGTAACTTCTTCACCTAATGCAAAAATATTTTGATTTTCTTTTTCATTTTCTTCTGCTGCACTTCTTAAAGATACTGCAAGTTCTTCTAAATTACTGCTTTCTCTCATCCAAGGCTCAACAACTAATTCATCATCTATATTTTGTTCTCCTGGTACTTTAATTGTATAAGTTTTACGTTCAGATAATGTTCCGTCTGTAGCTTTAGCTCTTATTATTAAAGTATGTACACTTCCTGGTTCATAATCAGGCATATATATTAATCCTCTTGAATATCCTTCTGAAGTTTCCATAGCTTGTTCATTATCCCATTGATATGCTAATTGTGAAATACCTACATTAGATTTTCGCTCAATATATA
>CANQLS010000211.1 GCA_947624765.1 uncultured Clostridia bacterium | reverse complement strand
ATATACAAAAGATAGAAAAAGATATGGTCACACTAAAACCATATCTCTTAAAAATTAAATAAAAATCCATTTTAAAAGCCAGAAACACTACACAAAGTGAATACTTAACTTCCATCAGCCACTGGAAGTTAATCTTACACAAAAAAATTTTAACTTACTTTAGGCTTATTTGGCGTATTCATTTTTTCATGTCTGTATGTTAATATTACACTAAAATTCATAATTTTTCAAGTTATTTTTAAAAAAACGCCCAAGAAATGGACGTTTATCTTACATATGGAATTTACTTTCGGAAATGGAAATTACTTTTACAAGTTACCGTTTTTGTTATTAAATAATAGTTTTATTTTAAATAATACTTCAAAATTATGTCTGTGCGTATGTAGCGGCGGCCATCGGCCGCCATAAAAAGAAAACGCTAAGTTGACATGCTTCAATCAACATGTTAAAATACTTATTGGTTATAAGTTAAAGTGATTTGATTCGTGTCATCTGGAAAGGACTGATATTAAAATGAATTTCGTTGAGAAATTGATTAAAGATAAAGATTATAGAAAGCATATTATAAGCTATTTATTTTTTGGAGTATTGACAACAATTATTTGTTTGGGTTCTTTTTGGCTTATGAGAAAGTTTATACCTACTATGAATGAAAATATTGCTAATATTATTTCTATTGTTTTGGCAGTTATAGTAGCTTATATTACAAATAGAAAGTATGTTTTTACTAGTACGGAGAAGAATGTTGTTAAAGAATTTCTTTCATTTTGTTCTGGTAGAGTTGTAACAATGTTATTTGAAACAGCTTCATTTTGGTTTTTTGCTACCGTTTTGAACTTTAATGAAATGATAGTAAAAATAGGGAATTCGGTTGTAGTAGTCATCTTAAATTATATTATTAGTAAATTTTTAGTGTTTAAAGAAAAAAAGAAGATTTAGTATAATAACAAATTTAAATAATCTATATACGGAGTGGTGCCGAAGTGGTCATAACGGTGCTGACTCGAAATCAGTTGGTCGGTAATACCGGCACGTGGGTTCGAATCCCACCCGCTCCGCCAAGTTAATAGTTAGTCTTGAATGAAAAATATCATTTAAGGCTAATTTTTTGTTAATTGAAAAGTTTTAATAAAATAAATATTTTATTATTATATATCGTTGTTCCGTAAGAAAATTGCTGAAAAGTGTTTTTAAAATCTAAAATTATTGAAAAAATTTTAAAAAGATTTTTTTGAAGTTCGAAGGTAATCTTCCGTAAGTTAATTCAATTTTTGAAAACGCTGAAAGCCTTGTTACAAGCAGTTTTAACATTGACAAGCAAAAACATATTATATAAAATAATGATAACATGAGTTGCAAAGGAGGAACGAGGAAAATGAAAGGAACGGAAAATGGAGAGGGAAAATTTGTACCTCCCCATAGAATGGATGAAGCGGGAAATTTATTCTTAAAATGCTTTTTTATTACATTATTATTAACAACACTTATATGCACATTTGTATATGCTAAAGCTACTACAAATATTAGTATTAGCAGAAGCAGTTTAACTATGAATGAAGGAGGAACTTATCAATTAACTGCAAAAGTAACCCCAATGGCTGCTGATGTAAGATGGTCAAGTAGCAATAGTAGCGTTGTATCAGTAAGTGGTGATGGTTTAGTAACGGCTAAAAAGGCTGGAAACGCAACTATCTCTGCTAGTTTTGGTAATTTATCGGCTATTTGTAGTGTAACAGTAAAGGCAAAAACAGTATCAGTAACAGGAGTTAAATTGAGTTCGACGAGTCGCACAATTGAAGTTGGAGAAACTTTTACGCTATCAGCGACAGTATCACCGAGTAATGCAACGAATAAGGGCGTAACATGGACAAGTAATAATACAAGTGTAGCAACAGTATCAAATGGAACAGTAAGAGGAATAAAAGCTGGTACAGCTATAATAACAGTCACAACAGCAGATGGCAACAAAACAGCAACATGCACAGTAACTGTAAAAGCCGTAACGGTGGCAGTAACAGGCATAAGTTTGAATAAAAGCACTGCAACAGTTGAAGTTGGAAAAACTCTTAAATTAACAGCAACAGTATCACCAAGTAATGCAACAAATAAGGAAGTAACATGGACAAGTAGTAATACAAGTGTAGCAACAGTATCAAATGGAACAGTAAGAGGAATAAAAGCAGGAACAGCTACAATTACTGCTAAAAGTGCTAATGGGAAAGTAGCACAATGCCAACTGCTTGTTTCATCGACTGTTAGCGGTTTAAAAATTAAATTAAATTACACATCGTTAGAGTTAGCAGTGGGACAAAAGCGACAACTAACCGCAACTTATGATTCTTCAATAGGAGCTAAAGTGGATGTAACTTGGTCAAGTAATAATACAGGTGTAGTAACAGTATCAAATGGAACAGTAACAGGAAAGAAAGTAGGAACAGCTACAATAACAGCTAAAACAAAAGAAAATATGATAGCAACATGCACAGTAACTGTAAAAGCCACAACGGTGGCAGTAACAGGAGTTAAATTAAGTCCAACAACTGGAACAATTGAAGTTGGAGAAACTCTTACACTAACAGCGACAGTATCACCAGATAATGCAACAAATAAAGAAGTAACATGGACAAGTAGTAATA
>CANQLS010000210.1 GCA_947624765.1 uncultured Clostridia bacterium | reverse complement strand
ACACACACACACACACACACATTTGTTTTAAATAAATTTAATAATTCGGAATAGAACTCATTAAGAACATAGTAAATGATGAATAGTTAATGGTGATAAGGAATAATTGGTACGGACGATAGTTTGGCGACTAACTATTTTTAATCACTTTTGATTATTTGTTATTTTGCTATGTTTTTTTGTCGTTTGTTAAAAAATGTGAAGAATTTGTAGGGGTCGACCATTGGTCGCCCGGAAAACTAACGATAATCGCTTTGAAAAGAGGAAAGGGGAAAAAGAAAAATGAAACAAAAAGGAATTTCATTAATAGCACTTATTATAACAATAATAGTGATAATAATATTAGCAGCTATTACGATTAATGGAGTGTCAGGTATTTTAGAAAGAAGCAGATATGCAAAATTTTGTGCTGATTTAGATGCAATACAAGAAGCAGTATCACAAGCATATGGTACTGCTGTATTAGAGGAAGCAAAAAAGTCTGGTGAAAAGAAAAATAGTGAGCAAATTTACAAAGAACTTGCTGGTGGAGATGAAACGATTTATCGAGATATAAAATTATATCAAATTACAAATGAAATAGGGCTTGGTATAAAATTACCAACATATGGAACAAATAAGTGGTATTTAGATCCTCAAACAGGTAATGTTTATTTATTATATGGCTTTGAGTATAATGGAAAATTATATAGAAATAAAGCAGATATACAAGGAATTGTTGATGGAACTAATTATGCAAAGTTTCATTCTATGATTACAGTTGATATACCAACAGGAAGCATCCCTGTTATATATAATGGAAGTAATTGGGTAATTGCAGATAAAAATAGTGATTGGTATGATTATCGAGAAAGTGTAAGGCAATGGGCTAACGTAATAACAGTTGATAGTGATGTGAGAAAGGAGTATTTATCAAAACCAGCAGGTACAGTTATTAGCGATGATGAATTTGAAAATGATGTAATTGGAATGTTTGTCTACATTCCAAGATATGCTTATCAAATAACAAATTATTTACATGCTGGTGGCAATGTAGCTGGAAATATTAATATTGTATTTATAGACAAAGAAAATATCGATAGCGATGGAAATAAATATAGTGAAGAGTATCCTACTACAACATTAGATGGAAAGGAGCCATTGCCTTCGGGTACGAAAGAAGATAAAATGAATGATTTTGTAGTGCATCCAGCATTTACAGATAATATAGAAAATGGTGGATGGCAACATGACTTAAATGGAATATGGGTATCAAAGTTTGAAGCAAGTAGTAGTACGACAAAGTTGATAGAAGATAAGAGTACCGATGCTGTGACGGTAATTGGAAGTGGAAAGATTAGTACAAATATAGATACACAAGGTAGAAAAAATAATAGCGATGAAAATGAATATATAACTGTTCGCCCTAATGTAACGAGTTGGAGAAATATTGATATTGTTGATATTGTAAAAAAGTCGAGAAGTATGGCAGATTGGCATGGCTTAAGTAATAGTACGAGTCATCATATAAAAAATAGTGAATGGGGTGCTGTAGCTTATTTAACACAAAGTGTATATGGAAACAAAGAAATGTATAATAATTCATATTATGAGGGTGAAGGAAATTATACAGTTATAACAGGAATGGTAGGCGCTACGCAGAATGATTATACCGATAATAGTTATAAAAAAATACAAAAAGTGTATAATGTAAATGGTTCGATTGAGATTACTTTTACGGATAGCAATGGTAATGAATTAAGCTCACAGAAGTCTCCAAAAACATATTATCCATATGATAGTCTTGAAGGATACCGTGGCAGTACTACAGGAAATATTTATGGTATTTATGATTTATCAGGTGGCTCATGGGAATATACGGCAGGTTATATAAAAAATACCAATGGTAAAAATTATAAAGATGCTTATATAAATGCTTATGAGAAAAATGAGTATGCAGTAGCAAGTGTAGATGATCATATTGATAATTATGAAAAAAATTTTCAAAAGTTTGGTGATGCTGTTTTTGAAACATCTGATTTTTCTCATGGCAGTGCATGGAACTCAGATAGCACTAATTTTCCGTCTGGTGGTTATTCTTTTTTTAATAGAGGTGGAATATTTTTTGCTTCATCTGGTGCTGGAGTTTTCTGTTTTCTTAATCATCCTGGTGTGGCAGAATATATGTTTAGTTTTCGTGTAGCGGTAGTGCAATAAAAAATTTTATCTTTTCATATTATTAAAGAAATTAATACAATATATGTAATTTTTGAAAATTTTCTCTTGCTATGATGATAGTAAATTGATACAATAGAGATATAAAAATTTGAAGGGGAAATGAAAAATGCGAGAAAGAAACGCTGAAACCGTTGCGGTTCTATATATATATATATACACACATTTGTTTTAAATAAAATAAATAATTCGGAATAAAAATCTAAGACCATAGTGAATAATGAGTAGTTGATGGTAAATAGTGAATAGTTGGCACTGATTATAGTTTGGTGACTAACTATTGCTAATTA
>CANQLS010000209.1 GCA_947624765.1 uncultured Clostridia bacterium | reverse complement strand
AAACGCCCAAGAAATGGACGTTTATCTTACATATGGAATTTACTTTTGGAAATGGAAATTACTTTTACAAGTTACCTTTCTCATTATTTTATCCGCTTCCAACTTCGTAGCACGCGAAACAGAATTATATCCATATTTTTCTCTCAATGTATCTAATGCTTTATCTATTTTTTCTTGTTTTTCCTCCTTCCTTTCTTCTAAAAAAGAAAGTTGTTCCTCTTCTTTATCAATTAATCCCTCTACGCGAACTCCGATTAATCTAATTTTTGTATGCACTTGATACATTTCTTTTAATAAGCTTTTAGCTTTTTCAAATATTTCTTTTGTATTAGCAGTTGCAAATGCAAGTTTACCTTGATGCGAAAAATCTTGAAACGTACTACTTCTTAATTGCACGCTCACAATAGTAGCCAACATATCTTCTTTACGCAAACGATATGCAACCTGCTCAGTTAAAGAAAATAATATTTTTAAAAGTTCATCAATATTAGCAATATCTATCGGTAAAGTAGTAGAATTTCCAACTCCTTTCGGCTTTTCTGTTTGGTAAACAACTTCAGAATTATCAATTCCATTTGCATATTCCCATAACAATACTCCCTGTTTTCCAAACTTTCGTTTTAGAAAAGGGAGTGGTGTTTTAGCTAAATCACCTATTGTTTGAATACCCATTTGATACAATTTTGGTGCAGTCCTTCGCCCAAGCATCAATAATTCTGCCACTGGAAGTGGCCACATCTTACTTTCAATTTCACTTGCATATAAAGTATGAATTTTATCTGGCTTTTCAAAATCAGAAGCCATCTTAGCCAATAATTTATTAGGAGCTATTCCAATATTCACTGTAAAACCAAGTTCTTCACGCACTCTTCGATGTATTTCTCTTGCTTTATTTTCAATAGTATCTTTCATCAAAAATTCTGTCATATCTAAAAAACATTCATCAATACTAAAGCGCTCAATGTGATCAGTATATTCTAATAATAAATGATATAATTCATTAGAACATTTTTCATAAAACTCTCTATTAGGTGGAAATACCTGCAAATTAGGACATTTTAATCTAGCCTGATATAATGTTTCGCCAGTAACCACTCCATATGACTTTGCAATCATACTCTTAGCCAAAACAATTCCTGAACGTTTACTTTCATCTCCTCCAATTACAGCTGGAAGAGTACGAATATCAATAGTTTCGCCATGTTGTAATCTATAAATGGCAGACCAACTAAGAAATGCATTATTCACATCTACATGTAAAATCTTTCTTTCCATATGGATCACCTATTGGTTCAATTATAAAACATACGTTCTTGTTTGTCAAATAGATTACGCCGAAATTTATTATTTTCTCATATTTTTCGGCGTAAATTTCAAAATATTACTTTAGAGAAAATGATATCTTTTATAGATATGCTATTTTCTATTGCAATCCTATGATAACCGGATAACCTTCATTTTCTCCTGTTCGAAATTCCCATGCGGCTTCTTCTAACCCAGCGTTTAAAAGTGGTAGGATAGCTTCGTTTTTCAACTCTTCTGCTGTTTTAATTTCTTCCTCAACTGGTTCCGTTTGATAAGTTCCGGTTAAAACAAAATTATTGGCTTTTGTTACATCTCCTGCTTCTGTCCCTACAATTCCATTTACACCTGAAACCGTTGTGGCATTGACTTCAATTGATCCTACGTTGTAACAGTTGGAAACTGTGATTTTGGTATTTACAAAAACGCCTCCAAAGACACCGCCAACACCAGATATCGTTTTAGAATTTACACTGATATTTCCCACATTAAAACAATTTTGTATATTCGAAGAAATTTCAGAACGCGCTACGCCTCCACCAATACCGCCACAGCCGCTTTCGCCTAAAACAGTACCTGTGTTATAACATCTTTCTACACTTCCCTTGATAAGTCCAACGATTCCGCCTGTCAACTCTCCCTGAGAAAAAACAGAAGCATGATTCCTACAATTTTCTATTTTCGTTCCTAGAAATTGTCCACAAATACCTCCAGCATACCCATTTCCGGTAATCATTCCTTCATTGATACAATTGGTTATCAAATCGACTCTAGCGTTACTACCTACAATGCCAACAATTCCTCCTACTCCTATTTCTTTTGTTGCTATTATTCTTCCAGAATTACAGCAATCAATGATAGAATTGATATGACAAGTATTTGCAAATAATCCTACTATACCACCAACATAGCTAGCCCCATTTATCATTCCCGTATTTTTACAGCTTACAATATTTTTTCCAACACCCTCGATTGCATATACGCCTAATATTCCACCAACACTGTTTGTATTGCCGAACAACTTCTCCGCTATTAGTACAATTCACTATCTCAACGCTTCCCCAAGTTGCACCTAATATTCCTCCAATTTCAGTTTCACCCCCAACTTTTCCTGAATTGCTACAATCTTGAATAACGGCTTCAAGGTTACCACCAATATAACCACATACACCTCCTACTCTACCAATAGAAGTATAATTCACAAC
>CANQLS010000208.1 GCA_947624765.1 uncultured Clostridia bacterium | reverse complement strand
GCTGTATACAAATAAATAATAATCAATTGTATTTAGACATTGAGGATACAACAGACTTATATACCAAGTTGTATGACTTGATACCTATTTTTATAAGACAACTTTTAAATAATAAAGGTAAGTTTGTGTTGGAAGATGTTTATTTTGAATTGTTGAATTCATTATGTGATGGGAACCCTAAAACAATTGTGCAAATATTAGAAGATGAAAGTCACCAAAGAGATATAGAAAATTTGATTTTGAATTATTGTCAGAAAGACGGGCGGTATTATGTTGAGAGAAAAGATATTAGTAAGCCAAATGAAAATGCTATTGATATTTCAACTTTAAGCGGTACAGATTTTGAAGTATTGGTTCAGCGTTTATTAAAAAAGGAGGGGTATGAAAATGTTATAAAAATAGGTGGTGCTGGTGATTTAGGTGTTGATATAATAGCATCTAAGCGGCAACAGGATAAAATGTTGCATTATATTTTCCAATGTAAACGTTGGGCGTCTAATGTAGGTTCAGATCCTATTCAGCGTTTGTATGCAGAAAAAATGAGAAGAGGAGTGGATTATGCAATATGTGTAACAACTTCCGGATATACAAAGGATGGAAAAAAAGTTGCAAAGGATTTAGAAGTTAAAATTGTTGATGGAAATCAATTAATGCAATGTCTTAATAGGCATTTTATGGGAGAGTATTATAACGGAATTTAAGAGATATAAACAAAATGCGGGGAAAAAATCCTCGCATTTTTGTTATTTCCATTTGGCTATGGAAGAATCCCAAGTTAAATGCTTTTCAAAAATATCAACAAGGGAAGAATACTTAATAGAGAGTTTTTGTAACCATCCATTTTGAATTAGAATTTCCATAAGACCATTATCATATAATTCGTGAGTAGATAAGGAACCTTTGGATTTTATCATATATTTAGCTTGACGAATTATATTGTATTCAATTTCAGATATATCTTCTTCTGCTTTATGTTTGATAGGAGTATCGTTTTTGGAAAAAATAAGTATAGAGTCACCATTTAACGATTTTTTAGGACTGATAATATTTTTTAAAGTAATTGTTTTATCGATATGTATCTGGGTAATAAATTTAAAACAGTTTTTTTCTAAAATTGATATTAGTTTGTTCCAAATATTTAAATTACTATCATGGAAATATAAACATAAATAATGGTTAGGTTTTAGTTTGTGTGAACATATATTAAAAACCTGATCTAATAAATGGAAATAATTTTCTTTACTTTTATTACGGGACGGAGCAGGAGATACAATTATTTCATCATTTAAATTATAATTTAAATTTAAAAAAGGTTTGTATAATTGCATATATTCTGAATATAAAACTTGTCCAAGGTAGGGTGGATCAGTAATAATTAAGTCAACGCCATTGTCTGGTATATCTTGTTCTGTTATGAATTGACTGCCTTTTTGCATTAGTAAACATTTTCCTGGAGAGAGCATATTATATGATTCGACAATTTGAGAATCGGCGTAATTTTTTTTCATAAATGGGATAACATTGTAAAATTGCTTGATTTTTTTTGTGTATATATCAATGATGTTTTTTTCAATGCAATCTGTCTTAGGTATCCATAATGGCCACTGGGAGTTTGAATGTTTATCAGTTATTTTGCACAAATGCAATATGGACATGAGAATATATTTAAAAATATTTTGATACAGGGGCTCGTACTTGTTAATGATGCTAAGTATTTCGTCTAAAACCGAAAGATTGCGACCTGTAAATATATTTTTTATATCATCGTTTTCTGTAACGGCTATTTTTGAATTGTATAGCAAACTGGTATTTTTGATGTTTTTAAATTTGTGTATTGCTTTTAGATTAGCATAATCTTTTTTATCAGGCTTCTTGACACCTTTTTTTGCACAATTACAACTATAATTTATAACTTTTATTGTTATATCGGAAGCTGTACGTATTGGTTTATCAAAAACTACTTTTGAAATAATACCAATAGTATTGCACTTTGGACAAGTTGTTTCGTAATAGTGTTTTAAAGAATTAAGCTCGTGTATAAATGTTTCTAATATGTTTTTTAAATTAGGTATAGTATTTACAGACAATAAAACTTTTGAAATGAATAATGGCATATCGTTGATGTCACAACCTATTGCACAACGAGATAGATCATTTTTGATTGCCTCAAGTATTGTTACTCCTGAGCCAAGAAATGGATCAAAAACAACATCACCGCTATTCGATAGAGCATTTATTAAACTATCACAGACATTGAAAGCTTTTTGAGACCAGTACAAATGTGAGTTGTACATTGGATTGGTTTTTGTAGGTATTAAGTTGCATAATTCATTTTTTAGAAAATCTATATTGACTTGATTAATGTTTTTTTCTCCGCATAGTATTAGGTATTCCAAAACCTTTTTTTGTTTACTATTACGATGATTAGCATGATTGTAATCTTGTGTTACGACAGTGACACGTGCGGGGGTATAATATTTTTTAGCAAGTTTAATTAATTCATCAATGGAAATAGTATATCTGTCGGTGGCTTGTTTTTC
>CANQLS010000207.1 GCA_947624765.1 uncultured Clostridia bacterium | reverse complement strand
GTATCATTAATTGATTTTGGTCATATGTTTTAAATCCCATTAGCAACCTCCAAATTTAATCTTTTTTTATTTATATTGTATCATTAAAACATTGATTTGTCAGTGTTTTTTCAAATTTTTATACACAAAAATTCCAGCGATTTCTCACTGGAATTTTTGCTTTCGGTGTTATATTTTAGGACACCCTCGCTACACTCGCATTGACATGGCTTTGAAGAGATATTTAGAATAAAACTATTATCTAGTAACTGTAAATAATACTTACCAAGAGATAACTATTATTGTAACGCCAGAATTCATTTGTCCTAAATCACTATCTTTGCGAAAACTATCATCTAAATCTAATACTTTCCTTGTTGTTTCATCAAATGCAGTCCAATTTTCACCCGGTATGTAATCTGCAATAATTTTAGCTTTTTTTACTAAATCTAGCCAATGTCTAATTCCTACTCGCAAAGCTCCACCTTTACCTGTAGAACCATAACCATGAATAATTTTAAAGGCTTTTACACCTTTTTTTCTATACATTTCAATATTATTTTTTACTAAAATTTCAGCCTGTGATACAGTTGGCATGTATTTTTCAATATTCGCAACTTCCATATAGAATTATCATCTCCTTTGAAAGTATTTTATCATAGAATTGATTTTTCTACAATTTTGTGATACATTTATTAAAAATCTTAGTAAAGTTTGTATTTTCATAAAAATAATAATTGAAGTATTAATTAAGATTTTTCAAGAAAGGAACGTGATTAATAATGGAAATAGGAATTGTAGGTTTGCCAAATGTTGGAAAAAGCACATTGTTTAATGCTATTACAAAGGCTGGTGCTGAATGTGCTAACTATCCTTTTTGTACTATAGAACCAAATGTAGGTATTGTACCGGTACCTGATGAGAGACTAGACAAATTAGCCGAAATTTATCATCCTGAAAAAGTAACACACGCAGTTGTGAAATTTGTAGATATTGCCGGCTTAGTTAAAGGTGCATCAAAAGGTGAAGGATTAGGAAATAAATTTTTATCACATATTCGTGAAGTTGATGCTATTGTACAAGTTGTTAGATGCTTTGAAGATTCTAATATTGTACACGTAGATGGTAGTATTAATCCAATTCGTGATGTTGAAACAATTAATTTGGAATTAATTTTTGCAGATATGGAAACTGTTGATAAACGATTAGAAAAAGCTGTAAAAATGGCAAGAACAGATAAAAAATATCAAATAGAAGTAGATGCTCTTCAAAAAATTAAAGCAACTCTAGAAGCTGGTAAATTAGCCATTAATACAGATTTAAATGAAGATGAAAAAGAAGTTACTAGCGACTTATTTTTACTAACTTCTAAGCCAATGATGTATGTAGCAAATGTATCAGAAGAACAATTAAAAAATATAAATTCTGATGAAAATTTCAATAAATTGAAGACATATGCTGAAGAACATAAAAGTAAAGCTATTCCTCTTTGTGTAAAAATTGAGGAAGAATTAGCTGCTCTTGATGACAATGAAAAAATGGAAATGTTATCTCTTCTTGGAATTAATGAATCTGGACTAGATAAATTAATTAAAGAAGGTTATGAATTACTTGGACTTATTTCTTTCTTAACTGCTGGTGAACCTGAAGTTAGAGCATGGACAATTACTAATGGCACTAAAGCACCAGCTGCAGCAGGCAAAATTCATTCTGATATTGAAAGAGGCTTTATTAAAGCTGAAGTTATTTCTTATGATGAGTTAATGGAATGTGGTTCTTTAGTTAAGGCAAAAGAAAAAGGGCTTATTCGTTTTGAAGGAAAAGATTATGTAATGAAAGATGGCGACGTAGTGCTATTCCGCTTCAATGTATAATAAATTTTTTATAATTTTAAAAATAATTAAAAAGAGGATATCGCAAATTATCCTCTTTTCTATTTTTCATTTTTCTTAATTTGAAATATTTGTATTAATAATTTGTTCTACCATTGTATCTGCAAAAACTGCATATCCTCTTGTTGGATCATTTACAAAAACGTGTGTTACTGCCCCACAAAACTTACCGTTTTGTATAATTGGGCTACCACTCATTCCTTGAATAATGCCTCCTGTTTTCTCTAATAATCTTTCATCAGTAACTTTAATAATCATACTTTTGGTACTTTTTCCACTTAAATTATAAATTTTTTGTATTTCAACATCATATTCCTTTGGCTCGCTTCCTTCAACTGTACATAAGATAGTAGCTGGTCCAGATTTAATTTCCATTCTACCTGCTACGGGTATTGCTTTTTGATTTTTTATAATATTATCTGCCCCTAACATTTTTCCATAAATACCAAATTCATTATTTTTTAAAACGTTTCCTAATGTATAACTTGGATTAATAATACCTCTAATCTCTCCAGGTGCTGACTTAACACCTTTTGTAACAGATAATACACTAGCTTCATTTAATGTGCCCGTTTCTAAAGATAATATAGTTTTTGTATCTACATCAGAAATTCCATGACCTAAAGCTCCAAATGTTTTTGTTGATGGTTCATAAAATGTTACTGTTCCAACTCCGAGCAGCACT
>CANQLS010000206.1 GCA_947624765.1 uncultured Clostridia bacterium | reverse complement strand
TCCATCAGCAAGTGTTGCACCAGCCTTTACTTTTTCACCAGCTTTTACAATAGGTCTTTGATTTGAGCAAGTACCTTGGTTAGAACGTTTAAACTTAATAAGGTTATATTCATCAATTCCCTTCTTTGTTTTAACTGTTATTTTATTAGCTGTTACTTTTTCAACTACACCATCATTTTTAGCAATAACGCATACGCCAGAATCTTTTGCAGCACGATATTCAATACCTGTTCCAACAATTGGAGAATCAGTTTTTATCAATGGTACTGCTTGACGTTGCATGTTTGCACCCATCAAAGCACGTTTTGCATCATCATTTTCTAAGAATGGAATTAATGCTGCGCCAACTGATACAAGCTGTTTTGGAGAAACATCCATTAAATCTACCTCAGATGGTGAAACTTCCATTAATTCATCTCTATATCTAACTTTAATCTTACTATTTTTAAACTTGCCTTTATCCGTTAATGGTTCAGTTGCTTGAGCAATAATATAATTGTCTTCTTCTTCCGCACCAAAATAACGAATTTCATCAGTTACAACACCTTTTTTCTTATCAATAATACGATACGGTGTTTCAATAAATCCATATTTATTTATAATCGCATACGTTGATAGAGAACCTATTAAACCTACGTTTGGTCCTTCTGGACTTTCAATAGGGCATAATCTTCCATAGTGAGAATGATGAATATCTCTTACCTCAAAGCCAGCACGTTCTCTTGAAAGGCCACCTGGTCCTAAAGTAGAAATTCTTCTTTTATGTGTAAGCTCTGTAAGTGGGTTATTTTGATCCATAAACTGTGATAACTGGCTACTACCAAAGAATTCACGTATAGAAGAAACTACAGGTTTTATATTAATCAAAGATTGTGGCGTAACAACATCTAAATCTTGAACTGCCATTCTTTCTCTTACAACTCTTTCTAATCTTGTAAAGCCTATTCTAAATTGGTTCTGTAATAATTCTCCAACACTTCTTACTCTTCTATTTCCTAAATGATCGATATCATCTACATGACCAATATCATGTGCTAAATTGTTTAAATAATTTACAGAAGCTATAATATCCTCTTTTGTAATAGAATTTGGCAACAACTTGTCAATATTGCTCTCTAAAGCTTTATATAAATCTTTTGGATCAGGATTGTTTGCAATTAAATCTTTTAATACAGCATAATTAACTCTTTCCTCAATTCCTAATTCACTTAAATCACCATCTACAAAACTACTAATCCAAACAGTACCGTTACCAATTACTTTAACTAATTTATCTTCTACTTTTATCGTTACTACATTAATACCAGACTCTTGAATTGCTTCAGCAATTTCTGGTGTAATTAATTTATCTTTGCTAATCAATAGCTCACCAGTTTCTGGGCTTACAATCTTTTCTGCTGAAATATGTCCTGAAATTCTCTTTGCTAAAGAAAGCTTATCATTATACTTATAACGACCTACCTTAGTTAAATCGTATCTTCTTGGATCAAAAAATAATGATGTAAATAAGTTTTGAGCAGCTTCAATTGAAGGCATTTCACCAGGTCTTAATCTTCTATAAATTTCAATTAAAGCTTCTTCCTCAGTTTTAATTGGATCCTTTGCTAAAGTTGCAACCATTCTCTCATCTTCACCAAACAACTCTAAAATTTGACTATCAGAAGCAACACCAATAGCTCTCAACAATAAAGTAATTGGTAATTTTCTAGTTTTATCAATTCTTACATAAAAAATATCGTTAGAATCAGTTTCATATTCTAACCACGCACCACGATTAGGCATAATTGTGGCAGCAAATAGACGTTTTCCTAATTTATCATATGTTTTTTCATAGTAACAACCTGGAGAACGTACTAATTGTGATACAATAACTCTTTCAGCTCCATTAATAATAAAAGTACCATAATCTGTCATAACAGGGAAATCACCCATAAAGATTTCTTGTTCCTTTACTTCACCAGTCTCCCTATTAATCAAACGAACTTTTACCATTAAACGAGTAGCATAAGTTGTATTTCTAGCCTTTGCTTCGTCAATTGTGTATTTAGTTTCTTCGTTGAAATGATAATCTACGAATTCTAGAATTAACTTTCCTGAATAGTCTGTAATTGGAGAACATTCCACAAAAACTTCTTTCAGACCTTTTTTGACAAACCAATCATAAGAATCTTTTTGAACCTGAATCAAATTCGGCATTTCAATTACATCTTGAATTTTGCCGAAATACATCCTGCTAGTTTTCTCATTTTTTACCTCACGCATAAAATTAAATCACCTCAGTATAAAAATTTTTTACTAGCCATCAACATAATTAATCATTAACCCAAACTACATTCAAGATGCTATGTAAATGTCGCTATTTACTTCTTCCGTAGACAATATCCGATATGATATCTACCGTATTATATCAAAACTCGGTCAAGCGGTCAATAGTTTTTGTCAACTTTAAATTTATTTTTTTCAAAAAAGTATTGTCTTTTTTTAGGCCTCATGTTATACTAAATATCGTCATTGGCCCATTGGTCAAGCGGTTAAGACGCGGCCCTCTCAAGGCCGAATCATGGGTTCGATTC
>CANQLS010000205.1 GCA_947624765.1 uncultured Clostridia bacterium | reverse complement strand
GCTGATATGGATGATTAATATTAAAAACATATACAATATGCCATAAAAAAACAATTTTTCATAACTATCCAACACCACAGGTATTTTCTCTATGGATAATATGCTCAATAGCAACGATAAAAACGATAATCCCCATCTTCGATAAGTTTTTACCGGGGAACATAACAAAATATACTTATGAGAATATAATATCATATCATTTGCCCTATACAATAACGCCGCTATGGTTCCCATAAGCACTCCATAAATTTTAAAAAAATGGACACAAATAAGTGAAGTAACAATATTAATGACAGACTCCGCTATCGAACGCCATTGTGTCTTTTTAAAATGTCCTGCATAGTTGATCACATAATGAGATGATGCCCTGCCATTAGAAAGCAATTGTACAAGAACAAATAATACCGGCAATTTATAATCAATATAATTAATATCTGCCACATCTTCTGTATATAACTTTATAAATGGAATTATCAATATATAAACCAATGCAAAACAAGAAAATACAAGGATCATATTGGCTACTTCAAACATATCATGGAGTCGTAAATATGCCTTTCTATCCGAAACATACGCCTGTCCCATCTTAAATTTAAACCCGCTGTTTACTTGATTTACAAGATTCATTACGCTATTAATAACCATGCTATACAAAGAGTAAATACTTACTGATTTTAAACCGCAGAAAAATGACAGAACTAACATATCCGTATTATTAAAAACCAAAGTAGAAATTTGATGGATAAGAACAGAATTTTTCTGGCTGATCGCTTTATAATCAGGTACTGTTTTTACATCAATCCATGTATATCTCGTTTTAATATAATATAATATCACTATCATTGGCAATAAATTAATAACAAAATAGGATGCTTGAACCACTATGATCGAATATCCTTTTAAAATTAAAATAATTTCTATCATGCTTTGTAACAGATATGTGAAAGCATTGATACTTACAAGGATATAATTTTTCCCTTCTGCTTCCAAATATAACCGGAATTTTCCCTGAAACCAAAAATTTACTGCCCCACCCATGCCAGTAAACAAAAAAACGAAAAAAATTGTTGCGTAAGACAGTTCCGTTTTTATCATAAAAGGATAAACAATCGCTATCAATATTACGGTGCAAAAATAAATAAAGCCTGTTTTTTTGTAATATCTATGTGTAGCTGATAAAATGCCATTAATTCCATCCCTATTATTTTCTGCTATTGGTTTATATAAAGCTTGTATAGATGCAGTTCCAACACCCGCCTCCAATAAAGAAACATATATAAAAATCTGCTTCACAGAACCAAGCAGCCCATTAGTTTCAGAACCATACTGTTTCAATATAAATCTCGGAATAATAACGCCAAAACATATGGTAACAGACTGACCAAGAATTCCAAAAATAATGTTATAAATACCTTTTTTATTCTGCTGCATAATTCCCTCATTAATTTAACTAATCTTTATTTACATATTTGTGGATCAATAACTATTAAGTATAATTATGAATCAACTTTTGTAAACACTCATATAAATAATTTGAAACTGCAAATAGCTTAAAGTTTATTAAAAAAAGAATTGTACGTATAAAATTCTTTTTTGTTAAGCCATGCTGTAAGGCAAATCTTTTTGATAATAATTTTTTATCAGTTTCATATAATCTTCCTTTCACCGTTCCATAATAATAAAGTCCAATAAGACAATTATTAACAGCTGTCCTATATCTTCGATCAACAACAATCCCAGCCATTGATTTTGCGACAGATAAACAATCCTTCCCCCTTTGCCTCATATTGCCTTGGGAATGGGAGAGGGAATTTTCAAGCCATACACGATGATACAGCGCTTCCCTGCTTATCACTACCTTTTTTGCCTTAAACAACACTTGCATTGTCCATAAATCATCTTCACTGTTACGAAGTTTATCATCAAACCATAAATTATTATCTCGTATAAACTTCAGGTTATATAAAGATCCCATTACAAATACTGTGTATGTCTTATTCGTATATTCCTGCAAAAAATATTCCGCGCCTGTCATTTTTTTGCATTTAATGTTTTTCACTTCCTTTTTCCCATTTTTATGGGTACACAAAGGAGTTCTCACAATATCTGCATTTTCCTGCTCCATTATATTTATCAATTTTTTTATACAGGAAGCATCAATAAAATCATCACTATCAATAAAAGTTAAATATTTTCCTTCTGCTTCTTTAATTCCAAAATTTCTTGTGTCGGCAACTCCGGTATTCTCTTTTTTATGTATTACTTTTACCCTTACATCCTTTTTTTGCCAGCTATCACAAACTTCCTTACTGCTGTCTGTGGAAGCATCATTTACTATGATTATCTCAATATTACAATAAAATGATTGATTACATACAGATTCAAGACACCTGTCTAAATAATTTTCCGCATTATATACCGGTATTACAATACTTAGTTTTTCCATAATGGCAGCTTCAAACCCCATCTATAAAAAATTCAATTAATAGTTGCTTCAAATATTAATAAATCCCCAAAACATACGTGTCACAGTACCTCCTGAAGCAGGATACCACCCTTTCCATCTGTGCCGGCAGCCCAATGGATACC
>CANQLS010000204.1 GCA_947624765.1 uncultured Clostridia bacterium | reverse complement strand
GCATATGGGAGGTTATGAACCAAAAGAGAATTATTCTTATATTGCAAAGGCTTATGAGAAATATCCACTTGCTGTATATACTCATATGGCTGATTTGATGGCTACTTATATTTTGGAAAATAGATAGGAAGGTTGTGATACTTATGATGAAAATATATAAAACTATGGACGAGCAAGGTCTTTTCCGTGAAGTTAATAAAGCAGAAAAAGGTTGCTGGGTTAATTTAGTAGCCCCTACAGTGCAGGAAATTAATACTTTATGTCATTCTATTGGTGTGCGTGAAGATTTTATTCGCTATTCGCTTGATATAGAAGAACGTGCAAGAATTGATGTTGAAGATGACCAATTATTGATTACTACTGATATTCCTATTATTGAACAAGATGATAATGAAATTTCTAGCGATTTTTCAACAATTCCTTTAGGTATGATTGTTGTGCGTGATGATTTTTTTATTACAGTTTGTACTAAAGAAACGCCAATTTTGAAAGAATTTATTGATTGTAAAATTAAAAACTTTTTTACTTTTAAAAAGACTAGATTTATTTTACAAATTCTTTTGAAAACGGCAACATATTATTTATCTTATTTAAAGCATATTAATCGCGAAACTGATAAAGCAGAATATCGTTTGCAGAAGTCTATGAAAAATCAGGAGCTTATTAAGTTATTATCTTTGGAAAAATCTCTTGTTTATTTTACTACTTCAATAAAATCTAATGAGATTGTTATGGAAAAATTATTAAGAGGCAATTACATTAAAATGTATGAAGAAGATGAAGATATTTTGGAAGATGCAATTGTTGAAAATAAACAAGCTATGGAGATGGGTACTATTTATCGAGACATTTTAAGTGGAACTATGGATGCTTATGCTTCTGTTATTTCTAATAACTTAAATATTGTAATGAAGTTCTTAACTTCTGTTACTATTGTAATGTCTATTCCTACTATAGTGGCAAGTTTATGGGGAATGAATCTTATAAATTTACCATTTGCTAATAGTGATTACGGCTTTCCAATAATATTAGGTATTTCTGTTTTATTATCTTTTGGTGCTTGGATATTAATGCATAAGAAAAATATGTTTTAAATGTAATTTTAATTCGAGGTGAAATTATATGATACAAAGTAAGCCTTTATACAAAGTAAAACCAGTAGCAAATTTAAAAGAGATGATTATGAGAAATGCCGCTAAATTTTCAAACAAACCGGCTTTTAGGATAAAAAACAAAGAAGGAAAATACGATATTGTAACACATTCTATGTTTGCTAATGACATTAATGCTTTAGGTACTAAATTAATTGACTTAGGGCTAAAAGGTAGAAAGATAGCCATTATTTCTGAAAATAGATATGAATGGTGTGTATCTTATCTTGCTAGTGTATGTGGCACAGGAGTTGCTGTTCCATTAGACCATGCGTTGCCAAATGAAGAGATTAAAAATTTATTAATTCGTTCTGAAGCTGAATGTGTTATTTTTTCAAAAAAGCATGAAGACGTTATGAATCAAATAAAAGGAACTATACCCACATTAAGATATTTTATTGTTATGAACGATAATGATACAAATGATTTTATACATTTTAATGAATTAATTGACGAAGGAAATGAATTATTATTAGAAGGAAATACCGACTTTATTAACGCTACAATTAATAATGATGCAATGGCTGTTATATTATTTACTTCAGGAACTACTGATACTGCTAAAGCAGTTATGCTTTCTCACAAAAATATCTGTTCTAATATTGTTGCAACTTCTTCTGTTGTAAAGATTAAAACAAGTGATGTGGCTCTTTCATTTTTGCCAATACATCATACTTATGAATGTACGCTTGGTTTTTTAACAGTACTTTTTAATGGTGCTTCTATTGTACATTGTGATGGACTTCGATATATTGTTCAAAATTTAAAAGAATCTCATGCTACAGTTATGGTTTGCGTACCTCTTCTTTTTGAAAATATGCATAAGAAAATTTGGGAGCAAGCAAAAAAAACTGGAAAAGATAAAACTTTACAAAAAGGATTAAAAATTAGTAATTCTCTTAAAAAAGTTGGAATTAATATTTCAAGAAAGTTATTTAAAACTGTACTTGATAACTTCGGTGGAAAAATTCGTTTGTTTATTTGTGGTGCTGCAGCTATAGATCCACAAGTGGCAAAAGATTTTAATGATTTTGGAATTGAGTTTTTGCAAGGCTATGGCTTAACAGAAACATCTCCTTTATTAGCTGGAAATAATGATAAAGATATTGATACGTCTTCTGTTGGCAAACCAATTCCTGGCGTTGAG
The DNA here is from genome assembly GCA_947624765.1 of uncultured Clostridia bacterium. GTDB lineage: Bacteria > Bacillota > Clostridia > TANB77 > UBA1234 > RGIG4465. Next base: position 293 of record CANQLS010000204.1, on the reverse strand, counting down.
ATTGATATTATTAATAAAAATAGTGATGGCATTGGTGAGATTATTGCTAAAGGTCCTAATGTAATGCTTGGATATTATAATAATCCAGAAGCAACAAATGCAGTACTCGTAGATGGCTGGTTTCATACAGGAGATTTAGGATATATTAATAGTAATGGCAATTTAACAATTGCTGGTAGAAAGAAGAATGTTATTGTATTAAAAAATGGAAAAAATGTTTTTCCAGAAGAGTTAGAAACTTTACTTAATAAAAATGAATTTGTAAAAGAATCTTTTATTTGGGGTGAAGAAGA
>CANQLS010000203.1 GCA_947624765.1 uncultured Clostridia bacterium | reverse complement strand
ATGAAGAAGTTTCAATATTAAGTCCATTCATTCCTGCTGAAACAGGAGTTAAACAAGCAGAAAGGCGGCTTTCTACTATAGACTCACCATCAATCCTCTGAAGTGCGATTGAACCATCATAAGGATGAATACTAATTCTTTTCATATCAGAACTTGCGGTTCTTTCTACAATGTGCCTTCCTACTTCCGATGTAACAATCAATCCACTATCCTTAATTGAACTTATTATACTCTCTATTTGTTTTCTATAATCATCTCTTGTTTTTTTATCTTGTAAACTACCCTTCATAGTCTCAAAACTTAGTCGCTTTGAAATATCATCTATATAAACAGCACGTCTATCACAAACATCTTTAATATATGGAAATACCTCGCTTAACAATATAGGATTTTCTGCTATATCCTTGTTCACCCCCATTGATTTTAAAATATTAGGTATCATTTGCTTTCCTTGACATATTCTTGGATCTAATAAGTCTTTTGGGTCAAATTTATTATTACTAATGAAATCATTTCCCATTTTTTCTACTGCTGCTTTCTGTGGTTCTGGTAATTTTTTTCTACCAAGTCCCTTAAAAAACTCTTTTATTTTGTCTAAAACGCTCATTTTAACACTACCTTTCTAAAATTTTATGATATCTATTTTTTTAATTTTAAAATCTATATAGAAAAAATTTTAAGTAAATTTTTGCTTGTAACGTTTGCTACTCGCAAGTTGCAATCAAAAATCGTCTATCACTTTCCATTATATAAGAAAAATCGTACCACATTTTCAATTTATGGCACGACGAATAAAGAGTCTTCTAACTCTGTATTTTTATCAACTAATATACACTTATTCGCAAGGGTTTTCTGACCTTGTTTATTTTTCTTTTGCATATTGTTATTTTCTCCTTTGTTCAAAATTCTATTTTCATTATAACAATCTCTTCATTGGTTTGCAACAATTTTTTTAAAAATCTATTCTCTTATCGTTACTAGATAATGGTTTTTGATTTAAATAATTTTTCAAAATCATGTTGGTGTACCTGTAGGGGCGGCCATTGGCCGCCCGAATAATAAAAACATTTTTCTTGTTTTCAATTTATAAAATATATTATAATACAGCATAACATGATTTTTGCCATATACAATAGAAAGACATTTCGGGCGGCCAATGACCGCCCCTACATTCGCATTGACATGGCTTTAAAGAATTATTTAGGGTAAAACTATTATCTAGTAATCGACTAATACAAAAAATCTACCTTTAAAAAGATAGATTTTTTTCAATCATAATAGATTTTTAAATATTACCATTTTAAATTTTATTATATATATTTTTCCAAGTTATTAGTTCTATATAGAAGTTCTCCCATGTTTTCTGTTGTAGCAAATCCTGGTTTAGCTTTAATTAAATCTGGTATTCTATTAACAATAGTTGCACAAGTAAGTTCCACAGTTGCTGGCATCGAAATAACCATAGTTGTGTTTGGTTCGCCTTCAATTGTCCATTCATTTCTGTCTACATCTTCTTTTGCATATACTTTTCCTACACATTCCGTTTCTAAAACAATGCCTTCCTCTGTTTCTGTAGTAACCACCGCACTCATTCCTGTTGCTCTTCCTGTTTCAATTACCATTCCTAAAGTACTTGATTCAATTTCACCATCATGTACTTGTGGCACACATTTTTGTGTTTGACTTTTTACTGTAAGTCCTAACTTTGAACATAACCAACCATTTACATTCCACATATATGATGGTAAAAATTCTCCTTTTTGAATTAATTCTCTTCTAGCTTCTTCAGAAATATTGTCGTTACTAGCAACATCTCTTTCAAATTCTTCTAACGTTAATCCTGCACCATGTGCTTTAGCAAGGGCTATTCCATAATCTTCTACATTATAACTTGAACTGCCTTTAATCTTAGTAATTTTATGTGTAGCGCCTGTCATCGCTACGACTAATTGTCCCCAGAAAATATCTTGATAACCGCTTCCTGTTATCGTACAATTATTTTGCTTTGCTAATACATCAATTTCTTTTGTTAATTCAGGATTAGAATTCCAAGGATAAAAAGCTTCTTCACAAGTTGTTATTGCATTAATTCCTAATTTAGCGCATAAAAGTAATGAATCACCTACATCACTTAGTAAACTCATTGTTGTAACAATAGCAACATCTGGTTGTACATTTTTTAACATTTCTTCAGCATTATCTAAAGATGTTACTTTAACTCCTGTATGTTCTCCGCCCATAATTTCGCCAATGTCTTTTCCAATAATATCTGGATTTATATCAATTGCTCCTACTATCTCGGCTCCTTTTTCTATTGCATATCTCATTGTATATACTGCCATTTTTCCTGTTCCAAATTGAACTACTTTTATTTTATTTTCCATAATTATACCTCCTTACAAAAATTATTTTAGCACTTTGAAATTTTCGTTGCAATATGCCAATCGGAAATTTTTATTTTTATGGCGGCCACTGGCCGCCGCTACAATTTCTTTCGTTTGAATGCACTACAACAAATTATACAAAAGGAAATTTCTTTTTCATGGCGGTCACTGGCCGCCGCTACACTCACAATCTTCTTTATATTGCTAAAGTTCCATTTGG
>CANQLS010000202.1 GCA_947624765.1 uncultured Clostridia bacterium | reverse complement strand
CCTTTCTAAATGTTAAAAATTATGATATAAATATGCATGCATCAATAATACTATATCGTTGCACACAATCAAGTGCAGAAAGGAAGGAGTTCAAATGGCAAAGCGGTTACTGGCGCTCATTCTTGGGTTCTTGGTGATTCTTGGCACAATGGTGGTTGTTCATGCTGAAACGAAGCAATACGTTGTAACTGGAGATTATCTCCGCGTACGTCTTGCGGATGCAACTTCCAAGGATACTGGTTATCGTCTTCGCGTAGGTACGATAATCACGGCGAGTTCTGAGGATAACGATTGGGTGTACTACACTTACAAAGGGCAGAGTTGCAAGTCGTATAAGCAGTACCTCAAGCCGTATACTGCCACGACAAGTTCTAGCACATCGTCAAGTTCTACCCAAAAGAATGATGACTCTAAGTATTATTCTTTTGGAGTTGTTATCTTGGAGAAAGGCAAGACTGTGAATGTCAGAAAAGGTCCGAGTTCCAAGCAGGACATCATCGGAGAGTTCAACAAAAACGACTATGTAATGGTTCTGGGTGAATCTGGCAACTATTACAAGGTGCGGTATAAAAATCGCGAGGCATACGTTCAAAAAGCGTATATAGAACTTTGTAGCAACATTTCTCTACCAATCAACGGTGAGGTTATAGAAGTTGGAGGGCAAAAATATTTGAACGCAAGTGGAAAAGAAATGACAATAACACTGAACGACTATGGCGAAATTGTGATTTTCGCTAGATGAATTAAAAAAGCAGGTCGAAATTTTTTCGACCTGCTTTTTGTAGTAGAAAATTATATATTGAGTAAAAAAGTTCATCAGATGTGTTATACTTTTTGGCCTTGTAATAAAATAACTCTTTATACTATTCTTGCATAGAATATTAGTAGAATTATTAACAGAATAATAATTCTATTTTTTGAAAGGAGCGGTATAAAGTTTTATGAAGAAAAATATTTACTTGTTTTCATTTTTGCTTTTATTTCTATTCTTTACTTTAATGTTCCCAACTTTTGCGGCTCAAGATCCATCTTTTGATTCTGCGTATAATAATCAAGCTGGGGCATTTTATGCTAGAGGTGTTCCTATTACAATTACACAAAATCCAGATAATGAAGAAGAATCTATTATAGCATGGAATGACCAAACAGTAACAGTACCAAAAACGGTAACTGTATTTGGTGGTGGTTCGAAGGGAGAAAATTATGATAGTTCTAGCATTACAATGGAAAGTGGAATAGTTTATAGCATTGCAGGTGGAGGTATTTCTACAGAGCAAGGAAACAATTCTACTGTACAGAATGCTTCTATTGTAATTAATAATGGAACAGTTACAGGAAATGTGGTTGGTGGAGGAGCTCTTTATGCAACTGTTGAAAATTCTAGTATAACAATTAACAACGGAAATATAGGTTGTATTTATGGTGGAGGACTTGCTTCTGTTACTATAGATAGTGGTGCACAAACTGTTGGAACTAAAGATCAGGCAAATAATTCTCCAAACCGTGTAAATAAAGTTGATATTATAATTAATAACGTTACAGCTTGTGCTCCATCTATGCCAGGAGGATTTATTTATGGTGGAGGTCAGAGTTATTCTTACGTTGGAGAGTCTAATTTAACTATTCGTGGAGGAGATTATACAAAAACAACAATTACGGCAGGAAGTTCAGATGGTTATACAGAAACATCTAATGTAGAAATATCAGGCGGTACGATTAATGAATTTCAGACTATTAATAATGGAACACTAAATTCTGCAAACGTAACTATTACGGCTGGAGCTATTACTAATTTTTATGTTGGTGCAGAAACAGGAAAAACATCTTTAACAGGGACAGTTAATAAAGCGAAAATAAATTTGTTAGCAGGAACTATTAATACGTTACAGGCAGGAAGAAGCAATTCTCAAGATTTAGAAATTGATAAGCAAAATTATATTGTTATTCAGACACAAAGTTTTATTGCGAAAAATAATAATCTAAAACCAGATAGCATTATATCAGTTGTTTATGATGTAGAAATAGAACCTAAAAATTTAATAATAAGAATGGGAGAAACAGAAGAAATTACTTCAACAGTTACTATTACTCCAGATGAATATGAAAATCTATTTGAAAATCAATTATTATGGGAATCGGATAATCCTACTATTGCTGAAGTTGATGAAGTTGGAATGGTCAGTGGTGTTGAGGTAGGTGCTACCAAAGTGAGAGCTTTACTTTTAGATGAATCAGAAGTAGCACAAGTAACAGTGCTTAATAATCTTCCACCAGAAATTAAGATAGCTATATTTATTGTAGCTTTAATATTTTTGGCATTAATTATTGTAACTATTTTAATTTTTGTTTTAAGATAATGTAAAAGGACAGTTTAATGTTGGCTATTGGTCGCTGCCATACAGAAAAAATTTTTTGTTGTGTTATACTAAACGAAAGAGAGTGTAGCGGCGGCCAGTGGCCGCCATAAATAAGAAAAATATTTATATAATAAGAAATAAGTGATGTAATAGAATAATTACTCTAAAGCACTTTGAGTATATTCGTCTAAATTCAATGCATCACTTACTTTTTTTATGCTTTTTACATTTGTAAATCCTAACGCTAAAATATATGCTAGCTCCATATCAAATACGACTGGTTCTTCAATATTTGTTTGAGTTACAAAATC
>CANQLS010000201.1 GCA_947624765.1 uncultured Clostridia bacterium | reverse complement strand
TATTTTTATTTTTTCTCCACTTTGTATTCCTTGTGGTATATAAACACTTGACTCGTCATCAATTCCTATAACATTTGCTCTAGTGCCTAGCGCTGCCTCCCACGGTGTTAAACATAAATCTGTATATAAATCATATCCTTTAATCTGAAATCTACTGTTATTTTCTATATTAACATTAATAAATAAGTCTCCACTATTTCCACCATTTACTCCAGATTTTCCTTGTCCTAACAATCTTATCTTCTCATTGTTTCTTATTCCTGCGGGAATTTTAATATCAAACGTTTTCATTTTACCTTCTACTGTTCTAAGTGATATTTTTTTATTTGTACCATAAAATGCATCTTCTATAGATATATCTATAGAAGTTTCTATATTTTCACCTTTTACCGGAACTTTCTTGTTTTTGCTTTTTCCTTTATTTTCAAAAATGTCTTCTTTTTCTTCCTTTTTTAAGTCTCCAAAAAATAAATTAAAAAAGTCACTAAATACAGAACCCGAACCACGTTTGCTTTCTTCATATTTAATTGCATTTTTAGCTACATGATTATTCCACATTCTATCATATTTTCTTTTAGAACTTGTATTAGACAATACTCTATATGCTTCATTAATATCTTTAAATCTTTCTTCTGAAAATTGGCTAGCTGTATTTACATCTGGATGATATTTTTTTGCTTGTTCTCTGTAAGCTGACTTTATTTCAGATATAGATACTTTGCTATTTTCTAAGCCCAAAATTTTATAATAATCTTTAAAAATCATTTTAACGTCCTCCATGTGTCATGGTGGGTTTATTATATCAATTTTTTATGTAATATTCAATAGCTTTTATGAAGTTTACCTAAAAAAAGCATTTTGTATTGTTACAAAATGCTTAAAAGTATAAATTAATTTTTATTTTTTCCTTTTAGTGCTGCTTCCCATTCATTGCTAAAATATTTTCACTATAAGAATATGTCCTAGATTCTCTTTGTCTTTGTCTTTTGAAGGCTAGTTCAACTAATTTATCTATTTCTTTATTAAATTCTAAGTTTGTAGCTTGCCATAAATAGAAAGATAAGGCACCTGGAATTGTATTAATTTCATTCACATATAATTCATCCGTATCTTTATCAATCATAAAATCTATTCTAGATACTCCGCTACATCCAAGAAGTTTAAATGTTTTTACTGCAAGATTTTGTATTTCTTTCTTTTTTTCAGGAGTAATATCTGCTGGTATCTTTCTATCTAAAGATGCCATCCCCTGATTTTTAGAATTATTTACAACTTTTGCTCCGCCAATTTTCCCTGTTTTTTTACATCCACCAGACATATATTTATCATTATAACTTAAAATCTCATCTGTCCCAAATGGTTCTTCACATTCTGAAGCAGTAGCTTCTATTGCATCTCCTATTACTGAACAGTTAATTTCTCTTAAATGTTCAATTGCTCTTTCTACCATAACTCTGTCAGAAAATTGAATTGCATATTCTATAGCTTCTTTCAAGTTGGCTCTGTCTTTAGCTTTTTTAATTCCAACACTTGAGCCTAGGTTTCCAGCTTTAACTATAACAGGATAATTTATTTTTTCTTCTATTTCACTTATAATTGCTTCCTGATTATCAATATAATCTAATGAATAGAATGCATAATAGTCAAGTGAAGGTATTTTTGCTTCTTTAAGAACTCTTCGCATCATTATTTTATCCATTCCAATGCTTGAAGATAAAATATCGCATCCAACATAAGGAATTCCTAAAATTTCTAAATAACCTTGTATTGCACCATCTTCTCCATTTGTTCCGTGCATAGTTGGCATTGCTACATCGATTGTATTAATAACATTTTTGCCAAATCCTTTAGAAGGAAACCTTACAAGGTTAATTTGCTTCCCATCATTTACTAAAGTAATTTGTACTATTTTTTCAAATAGTGTTTTCATATCTTTAAAACTGTTTAAATCTAAAAGTTCTTTTCCAGTATACATTAAGCCTTCTTTGCTAATATAAATTGGAACAATCTCATACTTTTCCTGATCAACAGCATTAATAGCTTGATTTCCAGTAATAATAGAAATTTCATGTTCTACACTCTTTCCACCAAAAATAACTCCTAGTTTTGTTTTCATATATTCCTCCTATAAATAATTATCAGATAAATCATTTTCCAATAATATAACTGTATTACTATCCATTAATTCATTCATTTTTTTCATTGCCTGTTCAAAGGTATTAACAACAAATATTTTATTTAAATCAAATTTTCTTTCTTTTAATCCATCCAATATTGGCTTTGCTTGTTTCTCACCAACTAGTATAGCATAATCGCAATTAGATGCAGCTTGATTTCCAAATTTTTTGTTGTATTCATAGCTCTTATCTCCTAGTTCAACTATACCCGGTGTTACAAGTATTCTTTTTCTTCCTTCAAATCTTCCTAATACTTCAACCGCCATCTGTGCACCTTTAGTATTAGAATTATATGCATCATCAATTATAATGGTTCCGTTAGAATGTTGTTTTAATTCTAATCTATGTTCTACTGGTTTTAATAATTTAATACCAATTTGTATTTCCTTATCTGTTAATCCTAATTCTTTTGCAATAGCAACTGCTCCAACAATATTAATGATATTATGCTCTCCTAATAATCTTGTAGAAACTTCTATCTCAGATTCTTCCTT
>CANQLS010000200.1 GCA_947624765.1 uncultured Clostridia bacterium | reverse complement strand
CCACCAGGACACAATACCCACTCATGGTCATCTGTTTTTTCATATCCTTCTTGCATTTCTAATGAATATCCGTCTGGAGCAACTACTTCATATACCCAATATTTTGCTCCTTTTAAATCTTTCAAAACAAGCTTTCCATTTTCAGAATAATATATAGTAGCATCATCATAACTATTGTTATATTTATATTTATCTCCATCCTCGCCTGTACCCGAAAGCCATTTATTTTCTCCACATCTAATTTTAAATCCTGCTCTTAAATTCTCATTAGTTGACGCATCTTTTTTCATTACTTTTAATTTAACATTAGATGATATAGTTACTTCCCACTCAATTTCACCATTTACTTCCACAGGTTCATTATCATAATCATAAAAGCCATAATTTTGCGCTTGGTTAGTATTACACACTACGATTCTTGACTTTTTATATTTAAATGTCTGCTGCTTTATTTTTATTTTACACAAACCTTCATCTGGTATTTTTTCTTGGTCTACTGCTAAAAAGAATTTTTGATTATCTAATTGAAATTTATCTGAGGAATTACCGTCTGTTATATTAAATTTTTTATGCCATGTAGTATCGTTCGAAAGACTTGTAGTCCAAAAAATCTCACCTTCCGTGTTATCATTCCATTTTGCATAAACATTTTCATCTTCATCTTCAACAGTAACTTTACTTATACCTACTCCTCCAAATTTCATTTTAAAAGGTCCCATTACAACACAGTCTACACCATGTACTGTTAAAATACCACTTTTTTGTTCTGGTTTCTTGGGATTTGTAGTCTCGACAACGGTCAAACTTTCATAACTGTTATATTTATTTATCTCGTCTTCAGAAGGCGGATTTTTCGCAGTAAAATCTGAACCAGCTCCACCTTCTTTAAAAACACCTTCCTCAACTACAATATGCTTAGCAACAGCCCTTCTTAGAACCTCATAAACACCGCGACCATTACGAGCCTTGGCAGCATTAGCAGCTAATTCTCCTACAATTTTCGATATGGATTTCGATTCATTATTATTTGTTCCAGCATAATATTTTTTTGAATCACCTTGTTGTATTGAAGAAACACAAATTCTCCCTACATTTTTATCAAATTTGATGTCGAAAACGGAAGAAACATAATTCCCTGCTACGCTATTATCCTCGCTTGCATCATGAGCAAAACAACCTGCTTGACCTTTATTTTCTAGCGTTGCCCAATAACTATCGCCTGAGTTCGACATTAATTGCCCTAATAAATTTTCCGCTGGTTTATGAAAATCCTCGTAGTTCATAATTTCTGCATATACTTTAGTATCCTTCATAAGTATTCCTATAAAAATACTTAAAATAATTAAACACACCGACAATATTGCAACACTTTTATACTGTCTTTTCATTTCAAACCTCCTCTCTTTTAGATTTCTATTTTATCTTTAAATATTTTTCTACTTATTATAAATGCAATTCCAAAAATCACTAGAATTGTTGTTAATGTCAAAATCACATAACTAATTGCTGCACCTGTTTTTACACCTATTATCAAATCTGCTGAACTCATATCGTCTTCATCTTTGTTTTGATTATTTGGAGTAGAATCTGCATCTTGAATTCCTAAAGAATTATATGCTGATTCTATTTCAGCTCTATTATTTATTAAGCCTGTATTTGATTCTGTCATTGTTTTTGTTAATACTAATTTCAATTCTTTTGTTTCCCCTGGTTCAATTTTCTCTTTAGCTAAAGTTGAATTATAAATATTTCCATCTGATTCGTACCAACCTTTATTTGAAGTTGCACTAAAGCTCAATGCTGATGGTAAATAATCAACTATATTTTTAGCATATCCAGCAACTTCTCCTGTGTTCTTTACTTTAATTTTGTATTCCACAATAACATTTGAACCACTTAGATATTTACCTGCAATTTCTATTTTTGCTAAATTTGTATCTGTTTCATCATATGTTTTTGTACCTTCCTTATTTGTCACTGTTACTTTGCTTATAACTTTTTCTACTTCTAAATCAAACTTCTTAGCTTCCATAAGTCCCATATTTATATTAGACACATTTTTTGTCAAATTTATAGTATCTGAAACAGCAAGTGTTTTTTCTTCTCCATTTATTTTTAAATTTGATTTTATTACATTCGAGTTATCAGCACCTGATACCCCTTCTGCTTGAAATGTTGTTAACATATATTTTTCTGTGTCATATTCAAATGCTATCAAATATTCTCCCTTTGCTAAGCCTGTTAATTCATAATGTCCTTCATCATCTGTTGTTACTTCTGTAACTTTATTTGTAGAAGTATTTACTGCATACACTTTTATTCCATTTAACAATTGTTCCTCTGAATTTTTTGCTCCATTTCCATCTTCATCTAACCATACTGTTCCAGAAACTGTATATGTATCTACTTTAGCACTTGGTCTACTTGGTGTACTTGGTTCACTTGGCGTACTTGGTTCACTTGGTGTGCTTGGTTCACTTGGTGTACTTGGTTCGCTGGGCGTACTTGGTTCGCTTGGTGTACTTGGTTCACTTGGCGTACTTGGTTCGCTTGGTGTATCTGGTTCACTTGGTGTATCTGGTTCATCTTCATCAACTGGATCTGGTGAACCTTCCTCTCCATCTTCATATTCTTCCAATTTTTCTACTGGCATTGTCAAACTATCCTCGTATAGTTTTGCATTATAATACTCAAAAACACT
>CANQLS010000199.1 GCA_947624765.1 uncultured Clostridia bacterium | reverse complement strand
CATCACTATGGGGCAATCTCCAACTGGCAGTAGCTATAATGAGGACGGAATTGGAACGATCTTCTTTCAAGGTCGGGCAGAATTTGGGTTCAGATTTCCAACTATTCGTCTTTATACAACCGAGCCTAAACGTATGGCTCACACTAATGATATACTAATGAGTGTTCGTGCCCCTGTAGGTGATTTAAATATGGCATTTACAGAATGTTGTATCGGTCGTGGACTCGCTGCTATTCGTTCAAAGTATAATCACCAATCTTTTATACTTTATACGATGTACTATCTGCAAAAACAGTTGGAAATTTTTAATGGAGAAGGAACCGTTTTTGGATCGATTAATCGTAATTCCTTAAATAATCTTCCTGTTATTATACCATCTAAAGAAATCATTAATAAATTTGAAGAAATTGTAGCTCCTATGGATGCACAAATTCGAAACAACCACAATGAAATTTACTATTTAAAACAAATAAGAGATTCTTTGCTCCCCAAACTAATGTCAGGCGAACTCGATGTTTCCAATATCGATATTTAGCCACTAAATTATTGTTTACATTAGGAGGGATATTATGAGATATAAGTTTTATTATGATGAATCAGAACATAATAGAAGAATAACTCTCTCTACAATTAAAGGGAAAACATATTATGATAATTTTATTTCGGTTATTGTAGGTTGGAAATCTCATAATGAAAAAGAAATAGAAAATAAATATAAATTGTTTGAGGAAAAGTATGAATATAGGAAAAGTCAAAATGAATTAAAAAGTGATACATTTAAACTTAAACAGTTTAAATATGGTTTTGCTTCTTTGAATCAATCTAATATAGAAATGATGAATGATTTCTTCTCTATATTTGATGATGATTTTCATGTTTATTTATTTGTTGCTAGTAAGATTGAATATATCCTTCTTCAATTATTTAGAAGATATCATAATAATGCAACTGTGGATATGGATTCCATAAAGTATACAATCATCAAGTCTATACTTATTTATCAACCGGAAGATGTATTAAATAATATGTATAGTTCTCCAAAAAAATTTGTTGATTCTTTAATTGATTTCTTAACTCAAAGAATGGAGATCAATAAAAAGAATCTAACTTTAAAAGAATTAGAAAACAATGCTTTCGAAACTGTTCTTAGAGTTTTACATGATGTTGAATTACCTATAAGTATTGATTGGGATTATCAAATATCATTTCAAGGATTTCATAAGTATTTAAAAAGTAAGCGGATCAAAGATTATATTTTTACAATTGATAAAGAAGGAAGCCATAAAACATTTTCTGCAGCAAAAAGAGAAGGTCTTAAGAGTTGTAAAGAAATGGATTCTAAAGAGTATTTTGGAATAAGAGTAGCAGATATGTTAGCAGGTATTATTAGTAAACTCATGAAGTCCATAAGTCATTCTTTGAATAAAGAAGAAAATAATGAAAAAGTAATGAAAACGACTTTTGATAAGGAATGGTTTTATCTAAATGAAAGCCAATTGCAATTATATAAAAAACTTTATCACATTATTTTTGAAATCAATAATGATTGGTATAAAGTTTATTCAGGTATTTTTACGGATGATCTGATTGGTTTTTTAGGTTTGTTGGAATATATGAATCAATTTCAATCAGTAGCAGATATGAAAAAGAATATGGATATGCATCCAGAATACTGTAATAGTTGCATTTGTTATAGATTACAACAGCATTTTGAATCTATGCATAATGAATTACCTTTTAAACCCTTAATGATTGAAAACAATGAGTATTTTTATAATGATCAAGGTGGAAAGATCTATTTTGATCTTGAAAAACAGCCTATTTTAAATATAAAAGATGGAATGAATAGATATCATGTTTTATCAGTAGGAATTGATGATGAAGGTTATCCATTAATAACTATTAGATATCAGGATGAGAGTATATGTTGCAGGTTACCGCCTCAACTTTATAATTGGGTAATGTCTGCACATGCTTTAGCAAGCATGGATGAAAATCCATTTCCATCAGATGTCATCATATCGAAGATAAATAATCAGTTTTATGCGGATATTTTATAGAAGGAGTTGATTGTGTTGTATACAGAAGCAAATTATGAGAACTCAGTGATTGAATTATTTAGAAATGAACTGGGTTATGAGTATGTTTATGGACCAGATATTGAAAGAGATTTTCATAGTCCATTATATGATGAAGTTTTAGAAGATTGTTTATGGAGATTAAATAGAGGATTACCTAGTGATGCTATTCAAGATGCTTTATTTAAATTAAAGAATTTTGAAAATGGTGAACTCGTTCAAAAGAATAATGTATTTATGGATTACTTACAGAATGGAATTCCTGTACGTTATTTTGTTGATGGAGAAGAGAGGTCTTCTATTGTTTATTTAGTAGATTATCAAAATCCTGATAATAATTCTTTTATAGTGACAAATCAATGGACATTTATTGAAAATAGTAATAAACGTCCTGATGTGATTATTTTCTTAAATGGATTACCTGTTGTTATAGTGGAATTAAAGTCTCCTTCTCGTGAAGAAACAGATGCTTCTGAAGCATATAAGCAGCTCCGTAATTATATGATCGAGATACCTTCTATGTTTGTTTATAATGCAATTTGTGTCATGAGTGATCAGCTGACTTCTAAAGCTGGAACGATTACTTCTGGCGAAGATCGTTTTATGGAATGGAAAACAAAAGATGGAAGTTATGAGAATACACAGTATGCCCAATTTGATA
>CANQLS010000198.1 GCA_947624765.1 uncultured Clostridia bacterium | reverse complement strand
AAAGAAGTTTAATTCCTTTGATGTAATCTGTCAATACATTATTACTTTCTAGTAATCATAACTTAATTTTATTATTACATCATAAACACATAAATAAAATTTTAGTTCTAGTAGTAACTTTTCGAATGTCCTAAAATAAAAAAGCAAAATAATTTTATAAAATCTCTTTTACATATTATTTTGCTTTTTTCATTTATTATAATCTGTCAATACTATATGTCTATATTTTTTTATATCAAAATTAGCTTTTCAATCACTCTTTGGAAATCTTGTTGTATCTTCATAAAAAACTCTTTTATTTCCTCCCAGTTACATTCTACATATAACTTTGGTAATTCTTCCTGCTCAGCATCTTCAAAATAACTTAACCCCATTAAAACATTAACATAATTTGTTTGCTCCCCACATTTTTGTATTAACCCCTTTGCTATTTCTTCTATAGTAATATCACATTTATTCATAATATTATATAAGTCAAAAAAATCTTTCTTTGATCCCCTACCACCTATTGCTACAACTTTCATTATAGCAATATCTAATATACTTGCAATTTTTAATTTTGGCATTTCATCTGTCATTACAAAATCGTTAATCACTTTATTTGGATAATAGAAAAAACTGACTTGCACACCATTTAATATAACATCACAAGTTCCTTTTTGATTTTGTTTGACTTTTACATCTCCTAATGCTACTAATTCTTCTAGTAATACTTCATTATTAAATTGTTCTGGAACGCAAAAGTCAAAGTCGTAAGACTCCCTCAACCCTAATTGTAATGAAGCAGCTGTTCCTCCTATCATATAAAACTGTGGTAAACTTACGGCCTCAGTTATATTTTTTAATAATTTATATCTGTTATCACCTATTATATTCCAATACATAAACTATTTCCCTCTCCAATATTCATAATTCATGGCATTTACCCATTTATAGTATGCCATTTCTTCTTTTTTCAAATTAAATTGTTGTCTTAAATAATTTGCTACTAATGGCTTTAAATTTCGCGAATTTCTTGCAACATCTTCTATATCATCATCGCTGTAATTATTTCTAATCCATTTAATCGCTTTTAAATCTCCATAACAATATAATCTCGAAATAATATATCTTTTATTTTTATTTTTGTCTAACTTTTCAAATTCTGTATCCCAGAAATATTCTTTTAAATCTGCTGGCATTTTAGTTTCACTTCCTCATACATTCTTAATACAATAGTTTCTATTATAAAAAGTTCAGAAAACTTTATTTTGAAAATAAAATTTATTTTCACTTTGCATACCAAACTAAAGAATTTCATATTTTTTATAATAAAAAATAAAATGTAACTCTCTGTTACATTAATAATAACAAAAATTACATTTTATTTCAACAATTTATAAAATTTTCTTTCTTAAAACTCATATCTCAACTCATTGATAAACCCAAACCCTAAGGGACAAGAGCTAAACGGCACGAACTACCAACGTCGCCACCGCCGCCAGCGTTGCCGAAAGCGAACACACCTGGGTCGCCATTAAAGCACTGACCCCCACGTACGAAGAACGGACTCGTGCCGTAAGGGAAGTAAGAGCGCGCTGAATACCATGATGTAGACGAGTTTGACCCGTTTGCAGATGTTTCGTAAACAGCATCACCTAGTTTATGTTTTTCTTTACAAAGTGCATAATCTTGTGCTTGGGCACCAGCATCGCCAGAAGATGTAGTACTTGCATACGCTGTATACCATTTAGTAGAAGCACTTGTATCAACAACTGGAGTTCCAGTCATAGTTCCACCATTAGCAGTTAAATTAGGATGTCCATTGTTTACATAACTTGCAACGTATTCCCATGCACCACCATTCATGTCATATACTCCATAAGCATTTTGTGTTGTACTTTGTTTAACATTCGTTGTATATACTTTTTCAACACTGCTACCTTCAGCATTTTTATTAACTCCTCCAGTATAATACCCACTTAAAGCATTTTTTTCAACTTTCGTACTCGAAGAACCCGCACTACTTTGTGCTAAATATGCTACTGCTCCCCACTCACTATTTTTTATTAAATGGCTATTTGCAAAACTTTCTTCTGCTTCTCCATATTGCTGTGTTTTTGCATTATCATAAAAATCTCCTATTTTTGTATTTCTTAAACTTGTCACCCCTGCAACAGATTTCATTGCTGTTGTAGAACCACTCGTCTCAAATTTCGCAAACCAAAATCCTGAGATACCTTTATCTCCACTTCCAGCACTATTACTATTATCAAATCCTCCTCCATATTTCACGTCTGTTGTAAACGCTGGGTGTACTAAATATTTTCCATTTTTCTCTTTTCCAGCTTCATCATACTCTATCTCTGCTGGATCATCTGTAATTTCACTTGCTTTTCCTTCATCTGCTGCATTCAATGGTTTATTATCTGTATCTATGAATATTACATCTATTGTTCCTGCTGTATTTGTATGATATCCACTTGTTATTCTATATGCAAATCTTGGTATCCATACCCACATACTTCCATCTGATGTTACCGCATTTGCCCATTTATTTCCACCTGTTGTTGTATATTTTACTCCTGTCATATTTCCTTTTAATTTTGGAATATTTACTGTCTTTCCATTATAATTATACCACGCATTTTTTGGATTTAATTCATTTATTTCTGTCCAACCATCATCTAATGTTGCCGAATTTGCTGTTATTGATGCTCCTACTGTTCTTTCTGTTTTATCTTCATATGTTATCTTTGCTGTTCCATCTGCTTTTATAGTTATTGTATCATTTCCTATTTTT
>CANQLS010000197.1 GCA_947624765.1 uncultured Clostridia bacterium | reverse complement strand
ATAATGATAAAAACATTTTGTTCTTTTCCTGTTTTTGCATTTACATATACAATAAAATTATTTTCTTCAACTTTACCTTTAAATTCATATGTCAATACTTCTGTTGACCAGTCTGTTGGTACGATTGCTAATCCTTCAGACAAGATTTCCATTTTAGGATTAATAACATTTCTTGCTTGTTCCATCGATATACTTGGTTCTTCAATCTCTCTTTCATGATGAGAGTTTAAATAACCTTTACTTTCCATACCAAGTATATCACCATTATCTAAAGCAACTTTTATTTTAATCAAATCAGTATAACAAATAACACCATTTTGTGTATACGCAAAATTAATAGTCACAATTCCATTTTCAATAGTATAATAAGATTCTTTCATATTAGGATATCCATGTCCTTCTAAAAAAGCTAAAGCTCTTTGCTTAGCAGTTTCTACATCTATTTTTTCTTCTCCTACATCACGATTATAATTCATCCATAAAATTTGTCCTCCCTGTTCAGTTAAATCTATTGTTAAGAAATCTTCATCTTTTAAATAAACTGTAAATCGATGAGTTATAATTGTTCCTTCTACTTTTCCTTCATAATCAATATGGTCTACAACATTTTTATCAATATATTGAAATACTTTTTCCTTTGCTTGCTCTTCATTATAAATTTCAGCACCCAATCCTTTTGGTTCTGGACTTGTCATGTGTTCTGAGAATGGTCCGTCGTAAATAAGACCTTCATAATCTTGTAACCCCTTTTCAATGTTACCAAAGCTCTCTTGCGAAAGGTTTGCCACCTCTTGTGCAAATGCTGCATGATTTGCCTCCTTCGTTAATTCATTCCAACTCAAACTTTTACTTGCTAAATCACTAGCTAGTTGCTCTAATACAACATTCAATTCATTACATTTAGTATAAAGCATTTCTAGATTTTTAAAATCTTCTTCTTCCAAAGAACTATTCTCAATTGTTTTTCTAGATAATGCATAAGAATAATCTCCAACTTGATTTATAAATTTCAATGTATTAGCAAGCGTTATATGAGTAACGGGAATTTGTGCTAAACTACTTTCCGCAAGATTTGCCTCTCTCCATATTTCTGTCAATGTTTTCGCACTATACTCAGGCGTATTAGAAATTTGTGCTTTTGCTAATAATGTTTCCATGTTATTAACATACTCTACTAATTCATAAAATGATTTATCATATGTGCTATTTAATACTAATTTTGTTTGTTTATTTTGTATTTGTAAATAAATAGCTAAACCAGCTAAAATTATAATAGCAATTAAAGCTAATCTATGTCCATTTTGATGCTGATTTTCTCTATCCATGAGAATCCTCCTTTTCTATTTTAAAACATAATAAATATTTAATTATTTACTATTCGTTTTTCAATATAGATAGTTTTTTCAAAATTTTCCTAAATATACCCAAAATACAAATTTTATGATAAAATAAAGTTTATCAAAGGGGGGATTGTTTTGAATAAAATAATGATTTTATATGCATCAATTGGCGGCGGACACTTCAAAGCTGCTGAAGCAATTAAAAATTATATATGTGAATATTATCCTAATTATAAAATAGAAATGATAGATGCTTTAAAATACACTAATAAAGTAGTAGATAAGATTGTTATTAATTCTTACGTAAATATGGCAAGATATTCTCCAAAAATATGGGGAGAGATTTATAAATTAAGTGAGAAGCAATATTCTGTTGCTAATTTTAGTAACATGGTTCAAAAACTTTTATCAAAAAAATTATTCAAGTTATTTAAAGATGAGCAACCTGAAGTAGTTATTTCAACTCATCCATTTATCACAGAAATGGTAGCTTCTTTAAAGAAAAATGGAAAAACAAATACGAAATTATGCGTTGTAATGACAGATTATGCATCACATAAATTTTGGGAAATTAAACAAGAATACGTTAATATGTATTTTGTAGCAAATCAAGAAATGAAACATTCACTTAAAAACAATGGAATTAATGAAGAGAAAATTTTTGTTACTGGAATTCCAGTAGGTCCTGCTTTTTTAAAAGATTATTCTACACAAGAAATTTATGAAGATTTTGGACTATCGCCTGATAAAAACACCGTACTTATATTTGGTGGCGGACAATATGGTATGTCGAATATAAATAAAATCTTTCAATCATTATTGGCAGTAAATGATGATTTTCAAATTGTTGCAATTGCAGGTAAAAGCAAAAAAAATCAAAAATCATTTCAAAAATTAGCAGAGAATACTTCTAAAAAAGTAACTATATTACCATATACGAATAAAGTTCCAGAATTAATGCATATTGCAAATTTTGTTATTTCTAAGCCCGGCGGTTTAACAACAACAGAAATTTTAACATGCCATGTACCTTTTATTATAATAAATCCTATACCAGGACAAGAAGAAGAAAATGCAAACTTTCTAACAAACAATGGAGCTGCTATACGTTTATACGATATTAATAAATCCACTGCGTTAATGGAGCAATTTTTTCATGACGATTTTCACATTGAACAAATGAAAAAAATGCAAGCACACATTGCAAAACCAAACTCAACAAAAGATATTGTTGAAATAATATTAGAAAAAATTAGTGAATAATATGGTTGAAAAAGAATCGAGGCAATTTCTAGGCGGACAAACTAGGGCACCGGAGGCGTACGATGGTACGTTGAGGATGCCCGACGTGAAGTCCAACAACGAAATTGCCCAATTATTTTTCAACCCACGATTTTTAAATTTCAATCCTATTCTCCATCGCCTTAGCTAATGTCACCTCATCAGTATATTCCAAATCTCCGCCAAT
>CANQLS010000196.1 GCA_947624765.1 uncultured Clostridia bacterium | reverse complement strand
TATAGTGCCCACCACTTTTTGGCCTGATAGCTCAGTTGGTTAGAGCGCTAGCCTGTCACGCTAGAGGTCGAGGGTTCGAGCCCCTTTCAGGTCGCCATTTTTATACAATAGGAAACTTGTAGATAATTTTTGATTGTGGCTTGCCGTTAGCAAGTATTGCAAGCAAAAATTTTATTTAAATTTATATGTTTTGTATTGTATTTAAATATGCCTACTTAGCTCAGTTGGCAGAGCAAGGGACTGAAAATCCCTGTGTCCGTGGTTCGATTCCACGAGTAGGCACCAGCATTTTATATCAAATTTTTAGTATCATCTAAAAAAATATCTAAAAAATTTGATTTTGAAATTTTCAGTTTTAAAAAGTAGTAGTTTCTTAAATAGCGACTACTTCTTTTTTTGTACTAAATACACTTGTTATTACTTTTCCAATATCATTTATACTACTTGTATCTAAATGAGCATATAAATTTGCAGTAGTATTATAACTTCATCACTTGTATAAAAATATTCTTGTATTTTTGGTAAATCAACTTTATAGACAAGATTAGATAATATAATATCTGATTTCATAGCAGATTGTAATGCAGTTATGAGTTAGTAAAAAAATTCAAGAAAAATTATATAAATCCATTATTAGATAAAGAAAAAATTGAAATGACAATACCTAATAAGCCAAATAGTAAGAATCAATAAATTTATTTACATTGTGAATAAAATGTGATATAATGCATATAATAGATAGTGAAAGGAGATGTGTTATATGGCACAAACAAATGTAAATATAAGAATGGATGAACAATTAAAGAAAGATTTTGATAAATTTTGTGAAGATATTGGTATGACAATGACAACTGCAATATGTGTTTTCGCTAAAAAAGCTGTTAGAGAGCAAAAGATTCCATTTGAAATTACTGCTGATGATCCTTTTTACTCTAAAGTAAATATGGAATATTTGGAAAAGGTTATAAAGAAAATAGATTCTGGAAAATCAAAATTAAAAGAACATAAATTAATCGAGGAGTAAAACATAAATATTTTATTGGAAGATGGAGCTTGGGAAGAATATTTAGGATGGCAAAAAGATAAAGCTATATTAAAAAGAATCAATTTAATCATTAAGGATATGAAAAGAAATCCTTTTGAGCGGATTAGGAAAACCAGAACCATTAAAGGGAAATTTGGCTGGTTGGTGGAGCCGAAGAATAACAACTGAACATAGAATTGTTTATAAAGTTACTTCTGATTATATTGTAATTGCTTCATGTAGAACACATTATGAATAGTAAGTTTATACCTGCATTTTATCGAATATTTGCTAATCTATATATAGATATTGCAATATTGAAAAAGCTGAAAATCACTGATTTTCAGCTTTTTGTTAGTTTCATTTTCAATGCTTTTTTATTATTACATTCAAATCCAACTTGTAATGGATTTTAAATTATTTATTCAATCCTTTAGTTACCTTAATGTAAAATTATAAGTCTCATTACATTAAATGTTCGCTTGTTATAATTCTCTTTTTATCACGTTCTTTCTCTACTAAATCAGATAACATATCCTTTATTTTATATGGATTTTTTATTTCTGATAAAACAAATTCGCCTTGAGTGTTATCTGATGAAAATATACAAATATCACCTACTCCAAAAATCCTTTGAAATAAATTTTGTCTAACAGAAAAATCAGTTATCCTATATAACCTAACCTCTTCTTGAACTTTTGAAATAAATCCTATGTCAATAATCAATTTTTCACTTGTCAATTGATATTTAGTAAATGAAATTGGTAACCCGAATATTGGTCTTTTCTTATCTTGCCAAAGTATTTCGCTCATCGTAACCCCTTCTTCCAAAACACAATTTTTATTTTTCATCTACTTTAATTATACGAAATATATCATCAAAAGTAAATACAAATCAGCCCTTTTGAAAACTATATTTAATGCTTACAAAATAGATGAGATTAAAAAAGTTATGCAATATAAAAAATCTAATCTAATCCTGAATTGCATAATTATACAATTTGAATGATTTTGAAAGATATTTAGGAAATTTTCGAAATTACATCATAGCCTAAAAGCACTGATAATACTGATTTTGAGAGAACCGCAAAAATATACGAGCATCGTTAAAATGCTCGTTTTTTGGCTCGGGTGGTAGGATTCGAACCCACGTACTGTCAGAGTCAGAGTCTGATGCCTTACCACTTGGCGACACCCGAATATATTCATGCTGAAAATTTTTTAAAATTTTCAGCAATTATTATTGTTATTTATTTTACCCTTGTACTTCTTTAATATCTACTGGTCTTACATGTTTAATTGGTTTCCATTCTAATTTTGTATTGAAGAATGCAAATACATTAATAATTGACCATGATATTAAGAAAACAGGATATGTTATAACACCTTTAGCAACTTTTTTAATATCTTTTTTCTCTATAAGCATAACTACTAAAGCTTGCAATGTTAATAATAAACTGCCTACTACACTATATGTTACAATCTTTTCTAACCACACAAGAGCTCCAAGTGGTACTAATACAAACTTTAGAATATGAAGCATTGTTAAAAATATAGATATCCACAAAACTGGCATTCCTAATAAGTAAATAATAGCATCTAGTACTGCTGGCGAGAAATTCTTCGCCATTAATAATTGTGGTATACAACATTTTAAACTTTGTATGTGACCAACTGACCAGCGCATTCTCTGCCTCCAAGATTGATTAAATCCTAATGGTTGCTCATCATATACTACTGCATCATGTGCCCAGCCTATTGTATATCCATTTGCAATTGATTTTAGTGAAAATTCTATATCTTCAGTAAAAGTTTCTGTATGCCAGCCATTGTTTT
>CANQLS010000195.1 GCA_947624765.1 uncultured Clostridia bacterium | reverse complement strand
TTAACTATAATGTATTTAGTGGTGTTAAAAGGGGAAAGTAAATGAAAAGATTAAGAATAAAATTAAACGATATTACATTTTTCCTAATATTATTTCTCGCTTTGCTAAGTGGGTATTTGGGGCAGGGGAACTTGGCTCAATTCAGGTCAATATTGAACATTGTTATTGCAATAATTTTTTCATGTGTGTTGGGAGGATATATTCATTGTGGGAGGATAGATAAGACACTTTTTTTTACAATAATCAATGGCGGCATTCTTTTTGTTTTATTTTTATCTTTAAGCAATATTCTAGGAACAAATAAAGGATTTGCTTGGGAAAATATAAAATTACTTTTAAGAATACTTATACTTATCATAAGTCTTGTGTTATTTATAAACGACAAAAAAGCCGATTTTTTTTGGAAATTACGAAAGTGTTTTTGGATATTTAATATCTTTGGACTTTTGAATATGATAGTGATAACAATTCAGTTTAATATAAGAGGTTTTTTTATGCCCTATCAATGGTTAATTATGGACTCATATTATCCAGATTTATGTTCGGGTTTTTTTGGATATCATGGTACACATAGATTGACTTTCTTTATGACATTTTTGTTTATCTATGACTTATATATGGCTAAATATGTAATAAAGAATAATAAGAAGCGAATTTGGCTTCAGGTATTTAATATTTCGTTACTTTTTTGGAATTGTATATTGGCAATTTTTAATGAAAATAAAACTCTTTATTTAATGACAGTAGTTTCTCTGATAATTTATATTTATTTGGACAATTACTGGAACGGAAAGACAATATTGTCACGTATAACAAAATGGATGAAATACCTGGTGGCAGGTTTGATTTTTATTGTAATCTTATTTTGGATTCCTGCAACAAGAGATTTTTTAAATGCTCAGGTATTATCTTTATTTGCTGAGTTGAACGATACTAATTCCATAACAGGTGTAACAAGGCTGAGGATTATTCTTTTAGCTTTTGAACAGGGATTTGGTTGGAAGTTTGGAAAAGGACTTGGTTACTATACAATAAATTCATCGGGAACAAAATCGAATATAGCATTTGTGGGAATTCAAAATTTTGGTGAGTTTGATATGCCTAGTTTGATTTACCTTATGGGAATATGGTTTTATATTTTTTATGTTGCATGGATATCTGAATTATACCAACATATGATTAAAGGTAGGGATAGATCTCTTTTTGCTGCAATATTGCTTATCATGTTTTTTATGTCTTTTTATGCAAGAAATTTAACAGATACTGCATTGGCCGTGTATGCGACACTGATATTTTGTGTATTTTGTATGATGAAAGAATCAATTAAAACTGTAAAAGGAGATGCGATATGAAAATTGGAATTATTTCAGAATTTTCTCTACATACTGTGAACTATGGAAATCATCTTCAAGCATATGCCCTTAATCAATATTTAAAAAAATGTTATCCAGATTATACGATAGAGAGTATTCCGCAGAATCAGAGAGAAGTTTTAAAAAAACATAGAACCAATTTGTTTTTATCTGTTTTTGAAAAATTTAAAAGAATTATCATGATAAAGAAAAAAGCATTGAAGTCTGGCTTTTACAATGAAAGGAATAGAAAGTTTTTTGATTTTGCTAACGAGTATATTAGCATGCCAGGTAAGAATTTGACATGGGAGGATTTACGAAAATCAGATTATGACATTTTAATTACTGGGTCTGATGTTGTATGGTATCAAAGAGCTACATATGTTGCTAGAGAAAAATTTCTTGATTTTACAAATACTAAGAAAGCAAAAAAAATAGCTTATGGGGCATCTTTTGGTCGTGATTACATTCCAGTGTGTAACAAGAGATTTGTTCAAAATGCGTTACGATCATTTTCTGCAATATCAGTCAGGGAAAGAAGTTCGGTGAAACTGTTAAAAAGTATAGGAATTAATGGCGCTGTACATGTTTGTGATCCTACGATGCTTTTGTCGGAAGATGAATGGAAAAGGATAGAAAAAATGCCTGATGATGTGCAAAAACAAAATGGTTTGGATAGTAATGATATTGCTTGCATTGAGTATGTCTTTGCTTATTTTTTAGGTGCTTCGGAGCAGACATGGGATACAGTGACTCGATTTTGTGCTGAGAGTAAGTTGAAACTTGTTACCATTCCTCATGCAAAAGGGTGTGAGGAAGTAAAAATTTATGGAGACTATATAGTTCCTGCTTGTTCGCCTGAAGAATGGATTTGGCTGATTCATCATGCAACACATGTTATTACTGATAGTTTTCATGGAATTGTATTCTCAACGATTTTTAAAAAACCTTTCAACGTTGTAGAACGTAAGAATTTACTTAATGGAAAAGATATGGGTGACAAAATCAATAATCGTTTATTAGATTATATGGATTTTATTGGACAGAAAGATAAGCTGTGTAGTTGTATGAATTCATTTGATGTTTCTGCGAAGCGTTGGAATTATACTGAGATAAGAAATAAAATGAATAAGCTTATAGAGTTTTCAAAGAAGTACATTGAGGAAAATATATAGAAGAAACAGAGATGTTGTATTCATTGGAAGTTGCCTGGTTAGGAGTGAGAAAGTGAGTTTAGGAATCAAAAAACAGAAGGCGGCAGGAGTGGCGCTTTCCTATGTTGCTATCGCAGCAGAATTACTGACAGGCCTTTTATACACGCCGATTGTTTTGCGGCTGCTGGGGCAGAGCCAGTATGGGATATATTCACTTGTGATATCATTTACCGGATACCTTACGATATTCAATGCGGGTGCCAATGCAGCCTACATAAAGTTTTACGTACAGACAAAGGAAACGGACAGGTCAAAAGTGGATGGGCTGAATGGATTGTTTCTGATGATCTTTGTTGTT
>CANQLS010000194.1 GCA_947624765.1 uncultured Clostridia bacterium | reverse complement strand
AGATGAACAGATAAGAAATAATTTGAAAATGGAATTAGGTGATGAAATAGGTGAAAAGTATTTTTCTGAACTTTGTCATAGTTCAAAAAATTATTTGCTAGATATTTGTAGAATTCCATTGTTGTTATCTTTAGTGGTCAATACATTATCTGGTGCTGATTGTCCTCCGTCTTTAGAAGAATTGCGTAGTAAAAGTGATATTTATGAACAATTTTACGAGAGTTTGAAACGAAGGCAGAAAATGAAAAATACAACTGCATCCGATGATATATACTTTGAATTGCGAGATGAAATATTCAAAACCCTTTCTTATTATATGCAAGGAAAAGGACTTGTATATATAGAAGAATCGGAATTAGTTAGTTTTATTCGTAATATGAAATATACTCAATGCCAAAACTTAGATATGATAAAATATTTACAGAAAAAAAATGAAAACTATTTATGGTATTTGCAAGTTGTGGATGATTTAAAGAAATGTGGCATTTTAAATGTTTATAATAGATTAGAAACGAAAACTAATGCATTAGCATTTATTCACCAGTCTTTTCAAGAATATTTTGCTGGGTGTTTTTTGAGTAGTAAAGAAAGATTAAAAAGTACAAAATATAGCATATTTTTATTGAAGGATGAATTCAATGGTGGTAATGTTCTAAAATTGACAAATAAAAAAAAGAATTGGGCTACTATTGAATTTGCAAGTAATTTGGATGCACAAAATATAATAATATCATACATCATGAGATATTCTCAAAAACGGGAAGATCCCGATGCGCTTGAATTGGCTGCAAATTGTATAATTCAAGATGCAACCGATAATAAGTGCCTAGTGGATGATTGTTGTATATGGCTATTAGAAGCTTTTAAATACTGGGCAATTCCCTACAAATATAATTTAATATATGCTGCAAACAGTTTATTAAATCATGTAAGTCCTAGTTTCCCTAAACGTCTGAAAAAAGACATAATGTATTTTGGGAAAAAATATATTGGCAGACACACGACAATTGAATACCCTGAATCTTTTGATTTTGACTTTTTAAAGCAAATAATTAAAAAAGAAAAATTGGAGCATAAAATAAATGCGATTTTTACACTGGGAGAAAGAAGTTGGTCGTTAGAAAATGCTTCAATTATTCTTGATTTTTTGTTTTTACTTCTTTCTTATAATAATAGTGACATAAGAGAACAGGCTGTTAAATCAATCAAAGGAGTTCTTGAACATAATCCATCTGTTCGGTTGAGTGACGAGATGAAAATGTACTTAATAAAAATTATTGAAAACAAAGAAGAAACGGGAGCGATTAGAACCTATACTTTAAATGCGATTGCGAAAACTGGTGATACAAGAGCAATACCAATTTTTATGAATTACTTAAAAGATAAAGAAAATCCATATAGAGATTCAGCATCATGGTCATTGCAAGAGTTGGTAGTCAAATCATCCGATGTGAAATATTCAAAAGATTTTATGAGAAAGTTTTATTATGATTGTTTAATTTCTGAAAGTAATGATGAAGATGGTATGTATTCAAAAGGAAATCTCGTGTATACGTTGAGTAAATTAAATGCAACTTCTTATTTGGACAAACTTAAAAAATGGATAGAGACTGAGAATGAGCCGTATGTTCAAGAGGATGGAATTAATGCAATAGGTGCTCTTGCAGGCATTAATGACTTGCCGTTTATTGAAAAGTATACATTGTCTTCAGACCCAGTAATTAGATCTAAAGCATATAGAAGTTTGTTACAAATTGATAGAGAGAATTTTTTTGAAAAAAAACGCCAACAAATTCTTAATGATCCTTATTCGATTGTTAGTTATATTGTTGATAAAGAAACTTTTGATATAACTGAAACGCTGGAAGAATTATTATCAATCAATCCTGAAAACAATAAGATATATGATCAAATCTATGGAAGTGTTGGAACAGTTATTAATTTTTAAGGAGGAATTACATTATGGCTTTTAATCAAAACTTTAAAAGGGTTACTGAGGTTATTAATATTGATAACCCGTTATTAGATAATGGAGGGGATGCTTTTAAGCAGACTTATGATGAAGTTATTAAAGTGATTAATACTCAGTATGATAGTTCTCATCTTGTTGCAATTTCGCCTTTAGTGCAAAATATTATTGTTATGGATGAGGTGCAAACTGAGAAATTTTATGATGAGATAGTAAAGAAGAGTTCTGCTTCCAATAATAATGAGGATGAGTTTATCAAATTAAAGCAACATATGTCTAATAAGAAAAATAAAAAAGAAGCTGTTTTAGAGCAAATCAAAACAGGAACAATAACTTTAGCATTTGCAAATACATTACTTACAATCGCAAAAAATATTTTGGGATTAGTATGATAACTATTTTTTGTTATATATAATTATGTATAAAGGTATGTAATATGCTAGCAATTTTTGGTAGGGGAAAATAAAGAAACCTAAGAACTCCTTATTTACTGGCTTGGAGATTTCGATAAATTGTAATATTAAATTATTGTTAGAGAAAACATATTAATGTATGTATACGATGCCTATTCCATGGCATAAAAATGGCAGTATTCATGCCGATGACATGCAAATGTAAATCTGATACAATCATATTGTCGATAAGTGGGTTTTTCTTTTGAGGAACTCACTTTTTCAATTCAAAACAAAGGAGGCATTTGCAAAATGAAATATTGTCCTTATTGTGGCACTGTCCTTGTGGATGGTGCTGTTTCTTTTTGTGCGGAGTGTGGAAAGGCGCTGCCGGTTTCAAGGGAAATAAAAGAGAAGCAGGAGAAAACAAGTCGTAAACGATCCATAGTCAGTACCTTGACAAAAGCAAGCCACTCGTTAGAGTGGCGCCAGCACTTACTTTGAGTTC
>CANQLS010000193.1 GCA_947624765.1 uncultured Clostridia bacterium | reverse complement strand
CCAGGAGATACAACTTATGAAGATTTTGCTAATGAAGGTACATTAAAATTTGTGGTTTATCACTATCTAGTAGATCCTGACACAAATGAATTAACAGGTGATGTAGAAGAAGTTCCAGTACAAGTAACACCATATGGATTAATTCTTACAATTGATTCATTTAGCCCATTTACAATTGCTGCAGTAAATACTACGCCTGAAGAACAAGAAGAAATTAAAGAAAAATTTGAAAATGAGCAAACTGTTGCTGTGGGTACTGGCGAAAATGGTACGATTGAATTTGCAGGAGAAGAGATTACATCTGCTGAAGTTCAAAGTTTTGAAAAAGGTACAGAAAAGAAATATACAGCAAAAGCTGATGATGGATATGTTATTTCTTCAATCGTATTTAAAGATAATAAAGGAAATGAGCTTAAGAGAGAAGATTTTGTAAATTCTGACTTAACGCAAAAAGATATTGTTATTAATCCAAGTACAGAAAATGAAGAAAACGTAAATTATGATTTGGAAGAAAATAAATTTGTAGCTGTAAAAGTAGAGTATGCTGCCAAAGAAGTAATTAAGCAAGAAGAAGAAGGAAATCCAGGCATAGATATTCAAAAACTTGTTGAAATTGATATTGAAAATGATGGCGAAGTTTCATTAGAAGAGGGTAGTTCTCATACAATAAATGCTACAATTAAAGTTACAGATGATTCAACAGATGCTATAAAATATAAATATTTCTGGACAAAAAATAATGTTGATATTCCAGGGGCAAATGGTGAAGTTACAAAGGACGAAGAATTATCTGTAAGTTATACAATTTCAAATGCTACAAAAGCTGATGAAGGAAAATATCAATTATATGTAAGAGCTTATAATGATGATGATGAAACAGATGAAAATTATCATGTAGAAAGCGAATATGTTAATGTTACAGTAGAAGTTGATGAAAAGCCTGCTACAGGAGGAACTACAACAGGTGGCGGAAGTCACACAAGTTATTCTGATGATGGCAAGATAAAAGAGTTAATTATAGAGAATTACATGGAAGAAAACGAAGAACTTTCAAATGTTGCTATATCACTTAGAAGTGAACCATATAAAGATACAACTAGATCAAACAAAAATATTTATGAAGTTGGTGAAGATGTAGTATATTACATTGATTTCAAGAACCCAGGTAAAAAAATAACTAGTGATGTTAAAATCGATTTGTTATTACCATTATCAGCTAAAGTACGTGATGCTAGTGGTGCTAAAATATCTAATAGAAAGTTAATTTGGACTTATGACGGATTAAAGCAAAACGAATCAGGCACACTTAAAGTAGTTTTGAGTTATAAAGATATTGATGCATTTGATACGGAAAAAGTGATACCGACTGTATCTATTTCAGTTAATAATAAAAAGTTAGATTCAGCTGGTGTTGTAAATTTAATTGTTAGAGATTTAGATAAAGAACTAAACGGAACACATGAAGCCTATATGCATGGCGACGCAG
This sequence comes from uncultured Clostridia bacterium, assembly GCA_947624765.1. Lineage (GTDB taxonomy): Bacteria > Bacillota > Clostridia > TANB77 > UBA1234 > RGIG4465. Next base: position 1,464 of record CANQLS010000193.1, on the reverse strand, counting down.
ATGGTAATTTCAGACCAGATGCTACAATTACTAGAGCAGAAGCTTCTATCGTATTTTATAGAATTTTAGGACTTTCTACAAATGCTAATTCAAAAGCAAACTTTAGTGATTTAAATCAAACATATGATGAGGCAAGAAATGCAATTATTGGTTGTGCTGAAGCTGGCATTGTGGAAGGATATCCAGATGGAACATTTAAACCACAAGAACCAATGAAAGTTGGTGAAGTTATGGCAATTTTAGCAAGACAATTGAAAAATGATTACGGCGAAACTTTAGATGTAAAAGGCACTGATAAATTAATTTCTATGTATAGTGAAGAGCATTGGTCAGATATTTATGCAACATTACTTGCAAGATTAAATATGACTCCATTAAGTAATGGAAAAACATCTTTACAATTAGAAAATAATGTAACAAGAGCAGAAGTTGCACAATTAGTAAATTACTATTTGTTAAGAGCACCATCAACACATACTTCATCTTCAACTTTTAGTGATGTTACAGAAGGAACAGCTTTGGTAGGAGATATTTTACAAGCTGCTGGAAAATAAGAATTAGCTATAACTAAAAAAAGAGCTACGTATTAGAAAATTACTAGTACGTAGCTTATTTTTACAAAAATTCTTTTATATCTACATCTAATGCTTCTGCGATGTCTAACAAAGTTTCTAATGACATTTTGGTTACTACATTTGGTGCTTCAATTTGGGTATAATAGCTATAGCTTATTCCAACCTTGTTTGCAAAGCTTTCCTGAGTATATCCTTTTTCAAGACGAATTTTTGCAATATTTCTACCTAATCTTTTGTAAAATTCATCATGCTTTGACAATTTAATCACCTGTCAATAGTTTAACTATTTTTTTATGTTTTATACTTTCAAAAATAGCGAAAGTATGCTACTATAGTGGTAGAAAAATAAGGGAGGTGAGAGATTTGGCATATAGACCATATACATATGAGGAAAACATGGTAAGAGAAAATAGTCGTAAAAGAAAAAACAGAAAGCAACTTTGTTTTACTCAAGAAGAATTAGACCTAATTGATAGAAATATGAAAAGCTTGGGAATTACTAACTTCAGTTACTATATGAGAGCTATTGCTTGTTATGGAAAAATAACGTCAGAAGAAATTAGAGAGCTAGAAGATGTATTAGAATAATATTTTTTGCTTTAAAAATTGCTATGAAGATAATTTTATAATTTCTATCTATTTTAAAAGTTACTAGTTTATCATAAATAATTTTTATGATAGTCCAGTAACTTTTTTAATGATGTAGCGGCGCCCAGTGGGCGCCATAAATTTTAAAATATTTGTTTTATTACTTTTGCATAATTTTATTTTCATTACTGAAAATGTGAAAATAACATATTTTGACCAGATATGAGGGTGTCCTAAAATAGAACACAGAAAGCAAAAATTCCAGTGAGAAATCGCTGGAATTTTTGTATATAAAAATTTG
>CANQLS010000192.1 GCA_947624765.1 uncultured Clostridia bacterium | reverse complement strand
GCTATACAAAAAGCAGGAGTTGCTGATAAAATGACACATATATCAACAGGTGGAGGAGCTTCACTTGAATTTATAGAAGGTAAAAAATTACCTGGAATAGAAGCATTAGAAGATAAATAATGGTTCCATTAAACCAAAATTTTTTAGAAATAAAATAGTTAATGGAGAAAGGTTTATATTTTGTATGAGAAAAAAAGTAATTGCAGGGAATTGGAAAATGAATATGCTTCCAAATGAAGCAATACAAATGATTAATGATTTAGAACCACTTGTTAAAGGAACGGAAAATGAAGTAATACTTTGCGTACCATATATAGATATATTTTATGCAACATTGAATGCACAAAATACAAATATAAAAATAGGTGCTCAAAATATGCATTTTGAAGAAAAAGGAGCATATACTGGAGAAATATCAGGACAAATGCTTAAGTCTGTTGGTGTAGATTATGTAATTATAGGACATTCTGAAAGAAGACAATATTTTATGGAAACAGATGAGATAGTTAATAAAAAAGTAAAATCAGCATTTAAATATGGATTGCTTCCAATTGTATGTGTTGGAGAAACTTTAGAACAACGAGAGTCTGGAAATGCTTATGATATAATAACAAATCAAACAGAAAAGGCACTAGATGGACTTGAGATTTCTCAAATAGAAAATACAATAATTGCATATGAACCTGTATGGGCAATAGGAACAGGAAAGACTGCCACAAGTGAAGATGCAAATGATGCTATAAAAGAAATAAGAAAAAAAATTGGCGGAAAGTATGGACAAGATACAGCAGAAAGAGTTATAATACTTTATGGCGGAAGCATGAAACCGACAAATGCAAAAGAATTGCTTGAAATGTCTGATATTGATGGAGGACTAATTGGGGGAGCAAGTCTTTTAGCAGATGATTTTTCAAAGATAGTAAACTATAATAAATAATTATCTGTTATGGTAAAATATAATTGTCCTAGATGATTGTTATATAGATTTGAAAGAATTTGCAACAAAACCAAAGGTAGAATTGTAAGGAGGAAAAAAATTCACATGGATGAAAAAAAATTAACAATGCTAATGATATTAGATGGATTTGGCTATAATGAGAAAGAAGAAGGAAATGCTGTTAAATTGGCACAAACACCTAATATTGATAAACTAATGAAAAAATATCCTAATACAAAAATAATGCCAAGTGGCTTAGCTGTTGGACTTCCTGATGGACAAATGGGAAATTCAGAAGTTGGGCATACAAACATTGGAGCAGGAAGAATTGTATATCAAGAATTAACAAGAATAACTAAATCGATAGAAGATGGTGATTTCTTTGCAAATGAAGAATTTATTGCTGCTATTGAAAATTGTAAAAAACATAATTCAAAATTGCATATATTAGGATTATTATCAGATGGCGGCGTACACAGTCATAATAGACATTTATATGGCTTATTGGAAATGGCAAAAAGAAGAGACTTTGAAGATGTATATATTCATTGTTTCTTAGATGGAAGAGATACGCCACCAGCATCAGCAGAAAATTATTTGATAGAATTAGAAGATAAAATTAAAGAAAAAGGTATTGGAAAAATTGCAAGTATTTCAGGAAGATTTTATAGTATGGATAGAGACAAGAGATGGCAAAGAGTGCAAAAAGCTTATGATGCAATTTGTAATGGAAAAGGAATAAAATCAGCAAATTTAATACATGCAATAGAAAATTCTTATCAAAAAGAAGTATTTGATGAATTTGTTGAGCCAACTGTGATAACAAGTGCAGATGGAGAAACTCCAATTGCAACAATAGAAGAAAACGATTCTGTAATATTCTTTAATTTTAGACCAGATAGAGCAAGAGAGATTACAAGAGCTATTGTAGATAAAGATTTTAAAGAATTTGAAACAAAAAAAATTAATACTTATTTTGTATGTTTTACAAATTATGATGAAACATTACAAAATGTTCATATAGCATTTAAGAAAGAACAAATAAAAAACACATTAGGTGAAGTTATAAGTAAAAATAATATGACACAATTGAGAATTGCAGAAACAGAAAAATATGCACATGTTACATTTTTCTTTAATGGAGGGGAAGAACAACAATATAAAGGAGAAGATAGAATTTTGGTTCCATCACCTAAAGTAGAAACTTATGATTTGAAACCAGAAATGAGTGCATATGAGGTAACAGAGAAAGTAATTGAAGCAATAAAAGATGAAAAATATAATTGTATAATTTTAAATTTTGCTAATCCAGATATGGTAGGACACACAGGTAGCTTTCAAGCAGCAGTAAAAGCAATTGAAGTTATTGATGAATGTGTAGGAAAAATTGTAAAAATAATTGAAGAAAAACGAGGAAATTTAATTATAACAGCAGACCATGGAAATGCAGAGCAAATGATAGATTATAAAACAGGAGAACCTCATACAGCTCATACAACAAATCCAGTACCATTAATACTTATAACCGAAAATGGAAATGAAAAATTAAAAGAAGATGGAAAACTGGCAGATATAGCACCAACAATTTTAGAATTAATGAACATTGAGAAACCTGAAGAAATGACAGGTGAAAGTTTATTGAAGAAGGAATAAAAAATGCTAAGAACAACAAAAAATATGAGAGATAAATATGAAAAAATACAAAGTTATTTGTTTGAACTTATTCCAGAAAAATGGGAAGAGATATATTTGTATGCTTCTGTAGCTTTAGGAAATAAAAATACTAGTTCAGGAGAAATGTTTTTCTACTATCAGCCAAAAGGACTTTTGAAGAAAAAGCCTGTAAATGTATATGAAGTACCACAAAGATTTAATATAAGTGAAGAACAATATATAAAAGTTGTAAAAGAGTTATATGATTGCATATATAATTTAAAGGAAGATTTTATCGATACAGAACAAGAGTTATGGAATAGTTTAACTATATCAATAGAAGATGGAAAATTTAAGATTGAATATAATT
>CANQLS010000191.1 GCA_947624765.1 uncultured Clostridia bacterium | reverse complement strand
AATGGAAACTGGCAGAAAAGAAGGTACATCAGCAGAAAAACGCAGAACAGCTCGTGAAATGAAGAAAAAAGGAATTGACATTTCATTAATCTTAGAAATAACAGGGTTATCAGAAGAAGAAATCAAAGACTTATAAAAAATTAGTGAATAGTTGCATGTGTTGGCGTTAGCCAATTACAGTAACTATTCACTAGTTTTATTGTGTCATTGAATATACAAATAAATTATTCATTAGGATTTTCAGTATTAATTTGTATAAGCAAAAATTCATTAATACTTTCATTATCGAATGATATTTCTACATAATCTCCTAAAGCGTGAGGCACTTCATAACGCATAATAAGATTATCATCAGAAAAATATACGCAAGATTTTGTAATCGAATCTTTAATTTCATCATCTGATAACGTGGATAAATAATCATTAAAATCTGCTAAAGGTGAAGCATTATTTTTAAATAATAAAACCAAATCATCTGTAACATTTAATAAATCTAAAGTAGAATACTTTTGCAAAGTAGATGGATTAATATTAAGTGTAGAACTAGTGTTGCTTGGATATGGAGTTCCAGCAATAGAAATTTTTCCTTCGCCTAATATACTAATTAAATTTTGATTTGACAAAGTAATAGAATAAGTTTCTTCCAATGTAATATCTGGAGTTTCATCATTCAAATTGCTCATAACATTTTTAAACTTAGACTTAGCAAAATTTTCAATTTCTACATTTACATTAGATAAATTCTCATCTTTAAATTGAGGATAAGTAATATTAATATTTGTAGTTTCATCTGGCGAATGAGAAAAACGGATATAATTATAATCAAAAGAATAAGTAATCTCTCCTTCGGAAGGATTTACTTCTTGTTGTTCTTCGTTATTATTAGTCGTAGTATTATCTTTTGGAGCTAAATCTTTTATCTGACATCCCGCTAGCAAAACCAAGCATAATAATAAAATAGCATTTTTTTTCATAACAAATTTTCCTTTCCTGTTTTTATAAAAACTAACATAAATATAACATTTTTTTGCAAAATTTGCAAGGGGCGGTCATTTGTCACCCGAGAAAGCACACCAACATGACTTTGAAAATTTATTTAAATCAAAATCCTTATCAAATAATTTAGAACGCATAAGATATAAAATGCATAATATGTACTATAGGCTAAAAGTCTATAAAGGAGGTAATATTATGTGTAATAGAGATTGTGATTGCGTATTAGGCGTAATAATTAGCTTATTTCTTGGTGTAATTATAGGCGTACTTTTTTATTTTAGTCTAATTCCAACTATTACACCAGCTCTTTGGATTGCATTTGGATTAGCAGCATTAGCACTCGTTTTAATTGTAGGAATATCTTTATTTGGAACACCAAAATGTGTATGTAGAAATGGAAAATGTTTATTAGCTGGCATAATTGGAACACTTATTACAACAACTATCTCATTAGCAGTTACATTAACAGCCACTTCAGTAATATATGCTATTATTGTTGGATTAACAGGATTCTTTTTTTCTTTATTAATTATTTCATTTGCTTCTCTTATCAATTGTTTGGTAGAGGCACAATGCAGTAAAAGAGAATAATCTATTGGGGGCAGAGATGCTCCCTTTTACATATAGATTAATTAAACATGAGTATCATATACGCTCATATTTATTGTTGCTATAATCATACAGCATTACCAATAATTTATCATGGAAAAGATGATTAACAGGGGTTAAAATAAAATTAGGATTGCTACGGAAGTGAGAGATACAAACATTTTTTAATTAAAACATATAGAATTTGTAACATTTTTGTAACAATATTGTTAAAAAAATTTAATAAATTGACAAAAAAATTAAAACCTAAAATTTAAAAAATGTCGTTCCGTAAAAGAAAAAATGTAACTAAAAACTCGAAAACCTACTAAAATAGCACGTGCACGCGTGCATGCGAATAGACAAAGAAAAATTTAAAAGTTATAATGCTACTAGACAATGATTTTATTCTAAATAATTCTTCGAACCCATGTCAGTGCATGTGTAGCGGCGGCCAGTGGCCGCCATGAACGAAAAATATTTCTTTTAATATTGAAAATTTTTTGCGAAAGGAAGTTACAAAAGATGAAAAACGATTTCTTAAAGAAAATTATTTTAGCAATTGGTATAGTGATTATTATAGCACTCGTTATTATGATTGCGCTACCAAAAGAAAAGCAACCTGCAAGCTGGGATTCAGGTGAAAGTGGAGAAATGAATAATCCAAATGAACAGCAAGGAGAAAATGAATATTCAAAGCTAGAAGAATTTGAAATGGAAAAAACATTTTCACAAATGGAAGAACTGCTTACTGGTATTAATTTGAATAGACTAAGCGAAGAAGAAATCGAAAATGAATATAATTTTGGAGATTACAAGGACTTAGAAAAAGTAATTGCAAGTAGCAAAAAAGAGAATGAAATAAATGAGATAGCAATAGTAAAACTAGATAATATAAATCAAAGCAGTGATATATTAATGATTTTCTTAGATAGGATTGAAAAACTAAAGCAAGAAAATTCAAACAATAAAGAAATATTACAATTACTAGAAACAGAAGACAAAGTAATATTTAAACAAGCAAGAAAGTATGCAGTAATGATAATAGCAGAAAATGCTAAAGAACTCGAAGAACAGTTTGATAAGAATTTAGGAATATAAACAAAGTTTTATTTAAAAGTGATTTTAAGTAAAAAACGTTTGGAGGGTATTATGTTGGAGAATACAATTAAAACGAAAAATAAATTTAGTTTTGCGATACTGTTAATTTTAATAGGGTTATTTTCAATACTGTGTGGTTCAAAGACATATGCAGCATGTACTACTTGTACTAATGCATTAAAAAAACCAATTCCAGATCATACAGAACATTATGGATGTACGCAAAAAAAATATACTAATAAAAATGGTACGAATCACTTAGTTACTTGCTGTTGTAGTGC
>CANQLS010000190.1 GCA_947624765.1 uncultured Clostridia bacterium | reverse complement strand
GCAGCAATCCTGTGATATAATGGATATATCATAAATAATTAAGAGGGGATTACAAATGATGAACAAAAGAAAAAGCTTTTGGGGGTGTAAAAATTGGCTATTAATTCAATATTAAATAATGAGTCCAAAGTCATAAAAACAGATGAAGGTGCAAAAGACGGTCAGGATAAATGCCCTCAATGTGGCTCTACAGATATTTCTGTAAACGCAAAAACTGGAAAATTACGATGTAATTTTTGTAGACATGAATTTGAACCAGAAAAAATACAGGGAATGGAAACTGATATAAGTAAACTTGAAGGAGAAATAATTGGTTCTGGTACTCAAGATATTTCTGAGGACACTACACAGAATGTTATAACTTTAAAATGTACTAGTTGTGGAGCAGAAGTTGTAATTGATACTAGTGAAAGTACTCAAGCCAGATGCCATTGGTGTAGAAATACCTTATCTATAAACCAACAAATTCAAAATGGTGCTGTTCCAGATGTAGTTTTACCATTCAACATAACCAAAGCTGAAGCTAAAGAGCAAATAGAAAAATTCGTAGGTAAAAGGAAATTTTTTGCTCATCCAAAATTTAGAGAAGAATTTACCACGGATAACATTATGGGAGTTTATTTTCCATATATGGTAGTTGATGTAAATTCACATGCTCGTTTTTCAGGTCATGGAGAACATTTAGTTAGAAGGTATACACGTAGTAATGGAAATAGCAGTACAACATACTATGATGCAGATTTATATGAAGTTGGTCGTGATTTTGATTTGACTATAGAAGGACTTACCGTTGAATCTAGTTCTGATAAATTAAATAAAAATTCTAATAAAACTAATAATGTTATAAATGCTATTATGCCATTTGATATTGAAAATAGTGTTAAATACAATGCTAATTATTTAAAAGGCTATACCTCTGAAAAAAGAGATACAAATATTGACCAATTAAGACCTTTAGTAGATAGCCAATCCAAAGATATAGCAAGATTTGCAGCAAATGAAACATTAAAAGATTATGATAGAGGCGTTAATTGGCAATCAGAAAAATTTGATGTAAAAGGACAGCAATGGAAAACAGCGTATTTGCCTGTTTGGTTATATAGTTACCAACAAATAAAAAGTGATAATAGTAGCATATTACATTATGTTGCAGTAAATGCAAGAACAAAAGAAACTATGGGAAGTGTTCCTATACATATGCCTAAACTATTCGGGGTTTCTTGCTTAATTGAATTATTAGCATTTATATTGACATTAATTGTTGACTTTAGGTATGAATGGATATTTTTATTAGCAGGTTTTATATATTTCTTTATAATGCAACGAAAATATCGTAATTCAGATGCTAGACATCATTACGAAACAGAAACAAAGAAAACAATTTTTAATTTAAGAAAAATTGATAATTTAGTCGAACATAAAAAAGGACTAACAAATTCAAAAATAGCTGGTGCTAATAACACAAGAGTTAGCGGAAAAAATCTAACTGAAACAATAATTAACACATTTACTGATAATTTAAAATAACAAATCGATTTTCTAAAAAAACAAAAGGAGTTGAAAAAAATGACAAAAGTAAAAAATATAATTATGATTTTATTAATAAGTATTTTATTATTAATAATTCCAAATATTTCAAATGCTGCTATAGAGGTTACAAGAAATATTTATGCTAATAATGGAAGTGCAAAATATGAATTTACGGGATTAACATTAAATACATTACATGAATACGAATTTGGTCTTACAAAAACACCTGCAACAGAAGTTAAAAACTGGCACCCAATAACAAATTATACAGAGGAAACAGCTACTGTAAATATTTCAGGAGGTACTTCTGAATTTGTAGATGTCATTACTTCAGTTGAAATTGGTTATATAACAATTAGAGATAAAACTGATGAATCAGTTATTGTAAATCATTATGAAATAGATTTATCAATTCCATATTTGAATATAACAAATTACAATGTAATAAATAATGGTAAAGATTTTAGAACAAATAATATTCAAGTAAATTTCTGGAATGCTTCTAATAGTTATGCATATTATCAATACGAAAAAATAACAGATGAAGCCGTTATATCTAAATATAAAGAAATAAAAGATAATCATGGAGATTTTAATAGCTTACAATCATTGTTAAAAACTAACGCACCTTCTTCTAATTGGACTAGGTGGAAATATTGGAACGGATACGGTGGTGGTGGATTTGGATATACGCAAAGCCCAGTAAGTGTCCCTGATAATGGATTGTATTATATGTGGATTTTCCTAGCAGGTAATAATATGAGAGATTTATATGGATACATATTGGTTGATAATTTACAGCCAGAGATTGCTTTAGATAGTATATCTTTACCAAAAACAAAAGAAGTAGAATTAGGAAAAACATTGACATTAACACCTACATTTAGTCCAGAAAATACTACTAATAAGATTGTAACATGGAGTTCAAGCGATGAGTCTGTTGCTACAGTTGATAATGCTGGGAAAATAACTCCTAAAGAGATAGGTTCTACTATTATTACAGTAACTTCTCAAGATGGTAATAAAAGAGCATCTTGTACTGTTACAGTAATACAAACAGCTAATGAACCAAGCAATGAAAAACCAAGTTTGGAAAATAATGGTGGAAGTAGTAATGGAACTACAAATGAAAAAGATAATAGTGTAGCAACAGGTAAATTACCATACACTGGTTTTAGCGTTAAGTTAATAGTCTCATTAATTGTTTTAGTTAGTGTTAGTATATTTTCTTATTTGAAATTAAAAAAATATAGAAACATATAGCTTATCAATAAAAAAGGAAATTTAACCTTGTTGTATACAAAACAATCTTATATAGTGTCAAAATGAAAGTCAATTTTCCTATACAATAAAAAAACAGGTTTTAAAAATACAGGTTCTATAATTTTAGTTGGGGTATAAAAAACTCCAACTATTTTTTGGCATAAAAATAGCATTTATTTAGTTTCTT
>CANQLS010000189.1 GCA_947624765.1 uncultured Clostridia bacterium | reverse complement strand
TGATGGAACATTATCTGTAAAAGCTGATAACGTAAAAGTAAAAGAAAATATGACTATAGAAAAAGGAATAAAATTAGAAATTTCAGGAAGCTTGGATATAGAAGAAGGAAAAGCAATTACAATAGAAGAAGGTGCTTCACTAACACTAGACAATTCAATTAATGCTTATGAATTATTAAAAGATAAAGAAGAATCAGTTATAGAAAACAATGGAGATTTAACTCTTTATGTTTGGGACGACAAAGACACATCTCCGGTAGGAAATGGAAAAGTATTAATGTGGACATTAAGCAATGCGAATAAAGGTATTACCGGTGAAGGCGATGTACATTGGTTTGTTGGTAAAGGCGAATAATTCTATTAATTTATAATTAAATTTATAATTAAAACCACCTAAAAGAGCTTGAATTTTAAAAATTCAAGCTCTTTTTTAGTTAATATACAAAGATATTTGTACTAGTTTTGTTCAAATGTAACAACATATCTAATATATTTATGCGACTCTAATTTTGTATAGAATGTATTAACATCGGTAGCAGTAAATGATGCATCATCAGCTTTTTGTGCTATAATAAATGCTTCTACTGTTACTTTACCTTTCTTTAAGTCTTCTAGTTGTCTAGTGTTATTGAAGTTGATTTTTAATTTGTGTGTATTATTTCCTGTTTGTTCACAATCTTTTGCTATGTAAATCATGTCACTTCCAGATCCAGGAACTATTCTAGCTTCTATTAATTTATCCTCTTGTTCTGTTCCTAGTGCACTTACATCAAATTCAAGTGGAAGTCTTACATTATCTCCATTTGCCCAAGATTCTGTTGTTGTTTTACCCTCAGATATAAGTTTATTAATATCACATTTAACATTAACATAAACTGTATTATCAACTTGATCTGTTATTGTTACTTCTGCACTTTCCATAACTTTCATATTTTTTAAGAATGCTTCGTCTCTCGCGCTGTCAGAGTTAGACCATGCAAAATCTTTATGTAATTCTTCATGAGTTACATCATTTTCATATTTACTACTGTCAACTGCTACTGGTTCACTTGCTTCTACTGCTTCAGTGTTAGGATTATTATCTACTACTTTTAAGAAGAAACTGTTTTCTTCTTCTACTGGTGTACTTGATGTGAATTTAATTTCAAGTGGTGTTACTGATTCTGTTGCAGTTTTACCTGTTGCTTTAAGTACTCTTTCACTCGTTAGGTTAATCCATACTGGTACTCTCATGAATGCTCCATCACCAGTACCACCATTCATTGTAACTAATTTACTTGCATCTGCAGCATCAACATAGTAAGTATCTTTATCTAAGTCAGCACTTTTTATTGTATCTATGTTTCCTCTTACAGTAACATAAATCAAAGCCCATTTGCCTTCCGTATTACCTAATTTTAGATGAGCAAAATTAGCTGTATTTAATGATTTTAATGTAACTGTATATTTTCCTGTCTTTGAATCTTTTTTCTCCTCGGCAGTAGATACTGTTATTAGTGCTTTTGATGCTGTTAAATTATCTTTTACTGTTTTAGGTCCAGATCCTTCATATAAGTTTTCTACAACTGTTATTCCTGTTAGACCTAATGAATTTAAACTATTTTCTTTTATTTTTTCTGTTCCAATTGGAAATGTGGTAACTCCTGAACTAGCAATTTCATCAGCAAGAGCTGTTTTTGATTTTTCTGTTTCAGTAACAGTTACACCTACTGTATATTTTTCTCTTCCATCATCAGATTTCATATTTTCAATTGCCCATTTATTTGCTATTGTTTGTCTAACTGAATTTTGATTTTTTACTGTCTCTGAGCCATATGCATCTTTATTTAGTAGTATTGTTACTGTATTTCCGGTCATTCCTGTAAATGGTTGCCAATCTGGATTGTTATCTGTACCGTTATTATATACTAATGATTCTACTGGTACATTCATTTCTAAGTTTAAGTCATACCATCTTCCATCTACTTCGTTACCTTTTTCTCCTTTTAGTGAAATTACGTCCATACCATATTTATATGTGTCAACTGGTATGTCATAATTTGCAACTTTGTTTTCATCTGGATGCTCAGTATCTTTCTGCTCTCCTGCCTCTTTCTTTACAGTACCTAAAATTATACCATTAGCATTATATTTACCTTCTGTAACTTTTAAAATAGTTGGAGTTACAGCATCATGTAATACTATTGTTACTGTTAAGCTTTCACTGTTTACATTTCCACCTTTATTATATGTCAATGTAAATGTTTCTTCTTGAGTGTTTGTACCATTTGATCTAACCCATAGAATTACGTCTGTATCATTCCAGTTGTCTTCTTTTGAGCTTGTTTTTACATTGTCATTACCACTTACATAAACTGCATTTTTTATGCTTGAACCTGGATTTATTTCTTTATCTCCTAGTACTACTCTAACTGGCACCCATTTATCTTTATTTGATGCATTAGTGTCACCTGCAATATTAACTTCTTCTAAATCTGATAAATTAACACCTACATCTATTCTATGTGTACTATCATTAACTACTTCACATTTTGTTACACAGTTATAATTTCCGTTTAATATATTTCCTGTTTTATCTGCATTTCTTAGCCAAATCATTGATGTAGATTCAAATTTAACTGTATGGCAAGAATCAGTTTCTTTTTCTATTTGTTTTACTGAAGCATTTTTATTAGCCATTACTAAGTTAATTGTTGTTTCTTCTGCATTTAAATATACATATAATTCATAATCATTTCCACTTACTAGTTCAGTGCTATATTTTGTTTTTCCATCTTTGCTTATTGCTATTACTTCTGATGCTTTTATTCCAGTTACTTTTACTCTTACTCTATATAACTTACTTCCGTCTTCTGATTTAGACATTGTGTTTACATTACCTTTAAATGTTACTGTATTTTCAATTTTTGGTTCATCTTCGTTGCTATTTTTAAATAGATCTGATGTTGTTCTTACATGTTGAGTATTTGTTCTAGTTGCTTCATCTTTTATAGTAGAAAATTCTTCGTCTCTCCATGATCTAAAT
>CANQLS010000188.1 GCA_947624765.1 uncultured Clostridia bacterium | reverse complement strand
TATATCACATATTTAATTAAATTTAATAATTATAATAATATTTTTCTTAAGTTAATGACATTGTCATTGGCCGCCCGAAATGTCTTTTTATCGTATATGTTAAAAATTATGTTATGATTATATCATAATATATTTTATAAATTGAAAACAAGAAAATTATTTTGGTTTTTCGGGTGGCCAATGACCGCCCCTACAGCTACACCAACATAATTTTTCAACAGACAACAAAAAACCATAATCAATAATAAAAGTAATTAGTTTATAGTTAGTCACCAAACTATAATTGGTGTTAATTATTCTCTCTTCATTATTAATTAGGTTTTATATTCTTATCATAAATTATTAATTTTAAACGCAGCAAATGTGCAAAGTTGCAACGGTTCAGCGTTTCTCATTTTTTATTGTTTCTTTCATACACCATTCTCTAATTTTTTGTCTTTAACTTTGTTTATCAATAAAATATTATGATACTAAGTCAATTTTGCAGACAGTGTCTGCGAAATTTCAGTACTATGATATTCTTCATAAAATTTTCTCATATTTTTTAAATTTCTAGTTTCTTATTTTATAAATTAATTGTACCAATAGCAAAAGAAAATAGCAAGGAAAAATTTTCAAAGTTAAAGCGCTTTTTTGGCTGCTTCCATTTCTGCTTCTTTTTTACTTTTGCCTTCGCCAATACCTAATTTCTTTCCATTGCAATATACTTCTACCACAAAAACTTTTTCGTGGTCTGCTCCTTTTTCATCTACTAAACGATATTCAATTTTTACGTCACCATGTGCTTGTAACTTTTCTTGTAACTGCGTTTTATAGTCTTTGTTTCCTCCTATTACACATTCTTTTATAAAAGGAATAATGTTTGGTAATATAAAATCTCGTGCTTTATCAAATCCACCATCTAAAAAAATGGCACCAATAATAGCTTCTACCGCATCTGCCAAAATAGAAGGTTTTGGATTATTCATTTCGCACTTTCCTAAAAGTAGATAATTTTCAAAATGATATTTATTTGCTACTTTTAAAAGTGAATTTTCACAAACAGCATATGCCCTAGTTTTAGTCATTTCACCTTCAGATAATTCTGGATACGTTTTATAAATATATTCACTCGAAATAAGTTCTAATACCGCATCCCCCAAATATTCAATTCTTTCATTACTAGCTTGTCCTTCATTTTCATGTGCATAAGATGTGTGCGACAATGCCATTTTTAGCAAATCTTTATCTTGAAAATAATAATTAATTTCTTGTTCTATATTCATTTTCCCCTCCGAAGTTTCACTCATATTACTTTTACCATTTTTAAAACAAACATACAAAATAAGGCGTACTTTTTTGTACGCCCTTAAATTTTATTGATTATTTTTAATATATTCTACCACATCTCCAACTGTAGAAATCTTTTCTGCTTCATCATCTGGTATTTGTATATCAAACTCTTCTTCTAAAGTCATAATTAATTCTACAATGTCTAAAGAGTCTGCACTCAAATCATCAATAAAAGACGTATCTAACTTTATATTCTCTTCCTCAACACCTAGTTGATCTACAATTACCTCTTTTACTTTTTCAAAAATAGCATCTGGATTCATCCAAAAAGCCTCCCTTCTTTTATTTATCATTCACATAGAATAACAATATTATATAATTAATTATTTGTCAATATTTTCTTTAACTGTTTCTTCAACTTTATTTTTTGCAAAATTTTCTTTGATAGTTTCTACAACTTTATTTTTCGCAAATTCCTCAGCTTGTTTTAAAGTAATTTTCACAAGTTTTGCTTTAGCACTGCCATGACATTTTACCATTGGCTTGTTAATACCTAAAAGTAAAGCTCCACCATATTCTGTATAGTCCATTCTTTTCTTAAATCTTTTTAAAACTGGTAACACCAATATTGCTAAAAACTTTGTCCATAAGTTTCTAAAAAGCTCTTCTTTAAGCATTTTATTTACAATACCGCCTAATCCTTCAATTGTCTTTAATGTAATATTTCCTGTGAAGCCATCTGTTACAACAACGTCTACATCTCCATCAAAAATATATCTGCCTTCTATATTGCCATAAAAATCTATTGATTTTTCTTCTTCTAATTTTTCATATGTTTCTTTCATTAATTCATTGCCTTTGCCTTCTTCAGCACCAATATTTAATAGACCAATTTTAGGCTGTTCGCGTTTCATAACATTCTGCATATATACAGAACCCATTTGTGCAAATTGAACTAAATTAATTGGGCGACAATTTGTATTAGCGCCACAATCGATAAGCATAAAACCTTTTCCATCATATGTTGGTAATAGCGGACAAAGCGCTGGCCTATCAATTCCTTTTATTCTGCCAACTTGTAAAAGTCCACCAGCCATGAAAGCTCCTGTGCTTCCTGCTGAAACAAAAACATCTCCTTCGCCAGATTTCAACATTTGAAATCCAACAACCATTGAAGAGTCTTTTTTATGTTTTAAGGCATCAGTTGGCGATTCCTCATTGGAAATAACTTCAGACGCGTGCTTAATATGTAATCTTGAATTAATATCTTCTATTTTTTCTTTATGATAAAACTCTTTTAATTTCTCTTTAATAATATTTTCGTTACCAATCAAAACAACTTCAGATTCTAAATCATCTATTGCATCTACAGCACCCTTAATGAGTTCATCAGGGCTATTGTCCCCTCCCATGACGTCTAACAAAATCTTCATGTTTTCTCCTTTCATCTGTTTTAATACAGATATATGAATATTTTACTATATATATTATCTTTTTCAATTATTTTGACCAATCGGTTAATACACAAACATTCAAGATAATTTTGTATTACAGAAAAAATTATAATACACCTTTTTTAGAAATGCAAGCCGAAATCGGTGTATGTTAGCAATAGTTAAAAAAAGCAACCTACATTATAGAAGGTTGCTATAAAAAGGGATGTAGGAAGGTGCCACTCACAATGCAGTGGAACATATGGAGGAATGTAAAAACAGCACTCTTCCTACACCCCAAATATGGGGAAACCGCACGCATAAAAAGCGTGCGTGGCGTTGGTGTGTGG
>CANQLS010000187.1 GCA_947624765.1 uncultured Clostridia bacterium | reverse complement strand
GATGCTTCTGATCTTGAAAAAGCAATGTCTTTATATTATATTTTTGGAGCATATAAGACATATAATCAAGCGATGTCTGTAGTTAAAGGAGATGCAAGAGCAAATGCTATTTGCAATTTATATGGAGCACTTGCTGAGCATAGTGCAGTATGTGAAGGATTTGCATTATCACTTAGTGCATGTGCATTAAGATTAACAAACAACGATAAATTTTGCAGGTGCATTTCTGGTACTATTTTTGGTGAAGGAAATAGTGCAGCAGGACATGCTTTCAATCAATTTTTAATTGATGGTGGATATATAAACGGAGATGTAACATTTGATCAAAACAATATACCAAATGGATTTGTTATGTATTTTGGTTCGCAAGCAAAAATAGAAGGTTTCTTTTCGAAAAATTATGTTGAAAATGCACGTGTACTTGACCAAGAAAAAGTTCAAGAAATGTTTAAATATGTAAAGGAAAAAATAGATGCAAAAATAGCAAAAAGAAGAGAAAATATAAATAATCCTAGCGAAAGAAGCGGAAGAAATGAATCAAGAAGATCAAGTGACGAGATGGAAATATAAAAGTTAAAAATGCATTTATTCGTTAATTGAAATATTAAATGCAAATTGCATTTATTTCCAATCTAGTAATTCTTACACTGCAAAAAATGTTGATTTCCTTATGATTTGGGTATATAATTACACTATTAATGATTGGAGGTCATAGAATGGAAATAAAAAGAGAAGAGATTGAACATATTGCTAATCTTAGTATGCTTCATTTGTCGGATGAGGAAATAGAGAATTATACAAAAGATTTGCAAGAAATTATTACTTTTGCAAATCAAATTAATGAGCTAGATACTGAGGGTGTTGATGTTTCAGCATTTGCTTTGGATACTTGTAATGCATTTAGAAAAGATGAAATAAGAGAATCTTTAAATAGAGAAGAGTTATTAAAAAATGCACCAAGCAGTAATGGTGAGGCTTATTCTTTGCCGAGTATGATGGAATAAGGAGGCGAAATATGAAAGCATTATATGAATTAACTGCAAAAGAGATAAGAGAAAAATATGATAAAAAAGAAGTAACAGTAGTAGAGGTTACAAAAGCTTTTTTAAATCATATAAAAGAAATGAATAATCAAGTAAAAGCTTATATTACGGTTTGTGAAGAAGAAGCTTTGAAGCAAGCGGAAGATGTACAAGCCTTATTTGATAAAGGTGAAAAATTAGGTCCACTTGCAGGAGTTCCAATAGCTATTAAAGATAATATTTGTACAAATGGCGTAAAAACTACTTGTGCATCTAAGATGCTAGAAAATTTTGTATCTCCTTATGACGCTACGGTAGTTCAAAAATTGAAAGCAGATGGATTAATTATTTTAGGGAAAGTAAATATGGATGAGTTTGCAATGGGTGGTTCAACTGAAAATTCAGCTTTTTTTGCAACGAAAAATCCGTGTAATCTAAATAAAGTGCCTGGTGGTTCTTCTGGCGGAAGTGCTGCAGCAGTTGCAGCCAATATGGCACCAATTTCTTTAGGCAGTGATACAGGTGGGTCTATTCGTGAACCAGCTGCTTTTTGTGGTATTGTTGGATTAAAGCCAACATATGGATTAGTTTCGCGTTATGGATTAGTTGCTTTCGCTTCTTCACTTGATCAGATTGGGCCTATGAGTAAAACGGTAACTGATAATGCAATGTTATTAAACACTATTGTTGGATATGATGAAATGGATTCTACTTCTGCTAAGGTAGAAAAGAAAGATTATACTAAATCTTTAGTAAATGATGTGAAAGGATTAAGAATCGGAATTCCAAAAGAATTTTTCGGAGAAGGTTTGCAAAAAGAAGTAAAAGAAGCAGTTGAAAGAGCATTAGATAAGTACAAGCAATTAGGAGCTATTGTGGAAGAGTGTTCATTGCCAAACATGAAATATGCTTTGCCGGCTTATTATATTATTGCATGTGCAGAAGCAAGTTCAAACTTAGGTCGTTTTGATGGAATT
The DNA here is from genome assembly GCA_947624765.1 of uncultured Clostridia bacterium. Lineage (GTDB taxonomy): Bacteria > Bacillota > Clostridia > TANB77 > UBA1234 > RGIG4465. The sequence continues at coordinate 1,122 of CANQLS010000187.1, read as the reverse complement.
CGTTATGGCTACAGAACACAAAAGTATGATTCATTAAAAGATATTTATCGTAATAGTCGTTCTGAAGGTTTTGGAAAAGAAGTAAAGAGAAGAATTATTTTAGGCACATATGTATTGTCTTCTGGATATTATGATGCATACTATAAAAAAGCACAAAAAGTTAGGACACTAATTAAGAAAAGTTTTGAAGAAGCTTTTGAGAAATATGATGTAATTATTACACCAACAACGCCAACGGTTGCATTCGGATTAGGTGAAAAAACAGAAAATCCATTGGAAATGTATTTAATGGATTTATATACAGTGCCAGTGAATATTGCAGGATTACCAGCTATATCTATTCCATGTGGAAAAGATAGCGAAGAAATGCCAATTGGTATGCAAATTATTGGGAAACATTTTGATGAAGAAACATTATTAAGAGTTGCATATACTTATGAGCAAAATATGGAGGTGTAATATGGAGTATGAAGTTGTAATTGGAATTGAAGTTCATGCAGAGCTTTCTACAAAAACAAAGATATATTGTGGTTGTACTACGGAATTTGGTGGCAGTCCAAATACACATTGTTGTCCTGTTTGTACTGGTATGCCTGGAGCACTTCCTGTTTTAAATGAAAAAGTAGTAGAATATGCGGTAAAAGCAGGTTTGGCAATGAATTGTGATATTACTAGGGATAGTAAGCAAGATAGAAAGAATTATTTTTATCCTGATACGCCTAGAGCTTATCAGATTTCACAATATGATTTACCACTTTGCGTAAACGGAAAAGTGGATATAGTAGCAGATGAAAAAGAAAAGACTATAGGAATTACAAGAATTCATATTGAAGACGATGCAGGAAAATTAGTTCATGATGCTTATACTGGTGGTACTCTTGTAGACTTGAACAGAGCAGGAGTTCCTTTAATTGAAATTGTATCAGAGCCAGATATTCGTTCTAGTAGTGAAGCGGTTGCGTATGTAGAAAAGCTAAAGGGAATATTAGAATATATTGGTGTTTCAGATTGTAAGATGCAAGAAGGTTCTCTTCGTGCTGATGTTAATTTATCACTTCGACCAGTAGGGCAAAAGGAATTTGGTACAAGAACAGAAACTAAAAACTTAAATTCTTTTAGGGC
>CANQLS010000186.1 GCA_947624765.1 uncultured Clostridia bacterium | reverse complement strand
AATTTTTAGAATGCCAGAAGTTAAACATTATTTAAATGAAGATTTTTATAGAGCATATGTATATACTAATATTCAATCTATAATAGTAGAAAAAGAAACTTATAATCCTAATATTATTAAAACATTACTAGCAAAAAGAAAAGATAATTATGGGGGTGTAAAGTTACTTTCATATTATAAAAATAGAGTTGATTTTGGAGATATTACATCTAGTTTTTATGGGGTGTTTGAAAAAGAATTTTGTGATTATTTTGATATTTCTTTGGGAATGTTGTCTGATTATGAGGATAATTTAGAAAAATTAAAATTAAAAAATGTGCAAATAGATTTCGATAAAATGGATAAGATTATAAAAGATGGAAAAATATTAGCTGAAGATATTGATGACTCTAAATCTGAGTTTGATTCGGATTTATTAATGGTTAATTATAGTGAAAATGATTTAGAAGCAAAATTTGAGTCAATTATAAAAAATAATTTAAATGGGTTTGTTCCTAAAAGGTCATTGTCAGTGGTTAAGCAGGCGATATATTATACTTTTAAAAAATATTTTTATCTTAGTTATAAATTGGGATTAGCTGTTTTTGTTCAAAATTTGTTTGTAAGAAATAGTGTGATATTTTCTATTATATTAGATAAGGCTACTAAAGCTTATAAAAGTGTTCATGAAATTGAAATAAGAAATAAATCAGAAGAGAAAATAAATGAAAATTGGGAAATACCTATTTCAAAAAATTATAGTCCGGTTACTTATGAAAGATATGATTTGAAAGTTTCTTTATATGATCCTTTATTTGTAAGAATAGGTACAAATGGAAAACCTAATCAATTGGAATTAGATTTTATGAATTATATTAATGAAAATTCGCAAAGTATTGATTGGTTGTGGCAAAATGGGCAAGAACATATGGAAACAAATTTTGGGATTCAGAAAGATGATGGTTCTACATTTCAGCCGGATTTTATATTAAAATTTAAAGATGGTAGAATTGGGATATTTGATACTAAAAGTGCTGGAGAAAGAGAGGATGATAATAGAAAAAAAGCAATGGCTCTTGTTAATTATTTAGAAAGTGAAACTATAAAGGGGAAAAATTTAATTGGGGGGTTAGTTATTAAGGATGGAAATCATTTTATGGTAAATCTTAATGAAGAATATAAATCGTATGTTGATGCACCAGGGGAGTGGGAGTATTTTGATAAGATATTGTAGGATGTTGTAATTATTATGTTTTTAATTTGTAGGTATTGAAAATTCATTAATTTACTATTTATAATCGATGTGTTATAATGTATTTGTAAGATTAAGATAGGAGGATAAAAAATGTTTAAGAAAGTAATTAGTTCTCCTATTAGATGGGCTGGATCGAAAAAAAAACTTTTAAATGAGATGTTAGAAAAAATGTTTGTAAGAGATAAAGAAAACTATATAGAGTGTTTTTTAGGTTCAGGGGTTGTATTACTTAATGTTTTATTAAATAAAGAAATTTTAGGTTATAAAAATTTTTATGTTAATGATATAAATTCAAATATAATTTCATTTTATTTAATTTTGAAAACAGATGTAGATTTTTTAATCGGTGAACTGGAAAAATTAGAGAAGCAATATAATGATAAGAGTATTGAGGGAAAAAAGATTTTTTATTATGATATTAGAAATAAGTTTAATAATTTAAAGAAGAATGATAAGATGAAACCTATATATTTTTATTTTTTAATGAGAATGGGCTTTAATGGTGTTTATAGAGAAAATAGAAATGGTGAGTTTAATGTGCCATTCGGAAAAAAGGATAAATTTTGTTTTCAAAGAGATGGTTTGAAAGAGATATCTAAATTGATTCAGAATGTTGAATTTTATAATTTGGATTATAAACAGTTTTTATATATTATAAAATCGAAATGTGATCTAAATAAATCTTTTATTTATTGTGATCCACCATATGTTCCGGAAGATATGTTGGTTAATCAAAAGCAGGAATTATATACTAATTTTACTTTTGATCATGAAGATTTTTTTAATGTTATTAATGATATTAATTGTGGTACGACAATGATATCAATGGCAGATTCAGTTTTAGCCACGAAAATTTATAATAAATATGGGTTTAAGAAAAAAAATATCAATCAAATTATTAGAATAATAAATCCTAAAAAATTATTTGCATCAAAAGAAATTGCTTATATTAATTATACTATAGAAGATGAATAGATTTATAATAATTGCAAAATATTTTTAAAATATTTTGCAATTATTTTGTTTTTATGATATGATAATTGTAGTTGGAGGTGCTTATGAGTAGTGTAAAACAGGAAAATTTTAGGCGTATTGCAGAAAATAGAGTTACAAAAATTGTTGATTTAATAGCTAAACTTCAAAATCTCTCTAACACTTCTTTTTATGAATATACAGATACTGAGATTGATAAATTATTTGATATCATTCAAAGTGAACTTGATAAACAGAGAAAAGAGTTTAAAAAGAAAGGTAGAAGTAAAAAAGTAGAATTATAGGTGATTATTATGTTTGATGAAATAAAGTGGGAATTTATTAAAAATAATTATGGTAATGATAATGGTTTAGATTCCTCTGATATGGAAACTTTTAAGAAAGATCCAGTTGCTTCTTTGGCAAGAGAATCTTGTCAAAATTCGGTTGATGCTCAAGAAGGAAATGAAGCAGTTTTGATTCAATTTAAAGTTTTTTATATGGATACAAAGGATATTCCTGGGATTAAGAATTTAATTAGTGAGATTAAAGCTTGTAGAGATTCAAATAGTGTGAGTAGTAAACAGTATCGGCAATTTCTATCCCATGTCTTAGAATAAGTGATTTTAATACAAAAGGTTTAGATGGAGTTAAGTCTAATGATAGAAATAAAGCTTTTTATAGGTTAACTAAAGGAAATGGACAGACAACAAAAGAAAATGGGATTAATGGAGGTTCAAAAGGAATTGGTAAATTTGCTTCTTTTGTTAATAGTCAAATACAGACAGTTTTTTATGCAACTTTAAATACAGATAATGAAAAAGGATATTTGGGAATATCTAAATTAGCTTCTAGGCCTTTGGAGGAAGAATTTTTATGTACAACTGGTTATGGGTATTATGCAAGAGGAGAAAAAGTATTAC
>CANQLS010000185.1 GCA_947624765.1 uncultured Clostridia bacterium | reverse complement strand
AAAACACTCTATTTATTATAGAAAAAATAATTTATTTTTCTTAAGTTAATGACATTGGGCCAATGACCGCCCCTACACTCGAATTGACATGATTTTGAAGAATTATTAAAAAAACATTATCTAGTAACAAATATTTTACAAGATTATATAAAACTATTGTAAATAAACATTAAATAAACTATAATTGCTAAATAACAGAGGAGGGAGTAATGAAAGACAATTTTCCTATAAGAAAAAATTTAAGATTGCGAGATTATGATTATTCTAAGAATGGAATATATTTTGTAACTATATGTACAAAAAATAGAAAAGAAAAACTTGGAGAAATTGAAAACAATCAAATAAAATTATCAAATGAGGGAATGTTTGCACAAGAATATATAAAAAATATAGAAAATATATTTAGTGGTGTATCAATAGATGAATATATAATTATGCCTAATCATATACACGCTATTATATCAATAGACGAATCCAAAAAAGTTACAGTTTCTAAAATAATAAATCAATATAAAGGAATTATCACAAAACAATTAGGTCATTGTATATGGCAGAAATCATATTATGACCATATTATAAGAAATGAAAAAGAATATGATAAAATTAGAGAATATATACAAAATAATATTATTAATTGGGAACTAGATAAATATTTTTAATGTAATTTTATAAGATATTTCGGACGCCCAATGAGCACAGACATGGATTTGAAGAGTTATCTGGGATAAAGACATTATCTATTGATAAGTAAAACCGTTACTAGATAATGTTTTTTGATTTAAATAATTTTTCAAAATCATGTTGGTGTACTTGTAGGGGCGGCCATTGGCCGCCCGAAAAATAAAAACATTTTTCTTGTTTTCAATTTATAAAATATATTATAATACAGTCATAACATGATTTTTGCCATATACAATAGAAAGACATTTCGGGCGGCCAATGACCGCCCCTACACTCGCATTGACATGGCTTTAAAGAATTATTTAGGATAAAACTATTATTTAGTAACAAAACCATTTGTCTTTTAAAAAACTTGTTTGTATTTTTTTAGTATTATGATACAATAGTGCCATAGGAGTGATGACATGAAAAATGTATTGATATCAGGTTACTATGGTTTTAATAATACGGGCGATGAAGCTATGATAGAAACGATGTCTATTTTGCTTGCTAAAAGAAATTATGGTTTAATTGTATTGTCTTCAAATCCAGAGAAAACAAAAGAATCATACAATGTTCAAGCGTATAACCGTTATAAAATTTCTGAAGTCATTAAAGCTATTCGCAAGGCGGATATTATTGTGAGTGGTGGAGGTACGCTATTTCAAGATATTACAAGTAAAAAGAGTATTTGGTATTATCTTGGCATTGTAAAAATTGCTCATTTACTTCATAAAAAAGTATGCGTTGCTTATCAAGGTATGGGTCCGATTGATACTAAAATGTATCGTCGTATGACTAAAAGAACTTTAAATAAAAAATTTGTAAGACTTGTAGCATTGCGTGATAAAAATGCCATGGAGTATGCGAAAGAGATTGGTATTAAAGAAGATAAGATTACATTTTCTTCAGATATGGTGTTTATGATGGAGCCTCCCGCGAAGGAAAGATGTATGAAAATTTTACGTGATAATTTGCATGGCTATAAAGATGGACAAGTATTAATTGGACTTTCGGTTCGTGAGTGGAAAGATAAAGATAGGACTGATTTATTTGCAGAACTTGCTGATAAATTAGTTGAAAAATATAATGCTCGAATTGTATTTTTTCCATTTCACAAGCCTAAGGATGCAGAGATTAGTAAAATTATTATTCATAAAATGAAGCATGAAGAATCTGCAGTTTTAATTCCTAATCGTTATTTACCATCTGAGATTTTAGGAACTATGGGACTTATGAATGTTAATATTGGAGTGCGTTTACACTCTCTAGTTTTTTCTGCTGTGATGAATGTTCCAACCATTGGTATTTCATATGATCCAAAAATAGATGGATTTTTAGAGATGATTAATATGACACCTGTTTGTACATATGAAGATATTTCTGTTGAAAAATTATTAGAACACGTGCAAAACTTCATGGAGGGAGAACGTGTTGATTATACTGAGAAAATAGCTGAGTTTAAGCGTATTGGAGAAGAAACTTTGGATAAAATAATCAAAGAAATAGAAGAGTAAAGGATGCGAAAAAGTTGAAAAAAGAAATCAAGAATTATTTGTTTGCAATTATTGGCGGTGCGTTAGTTGGTATAGGTGCAGGTTGGGTGTTATTACCTCTGAAGTTAACTACGGGGGGGTTTAGTGGAATTGCAACTTTGTTTTATTATTTGTTAGGTATTCCGGCCGGATTAGTAACACTTTGTTTAAATGTTCCGTTGTTTTTAGTTTCGTTAAAGATGCTTGGCTTTCATTATAGTTTTAGAAGTTTGATGAGTATGATAGCGTTGTCAGTTGCTTTAGAATGGGCGCAAGCATGGACTCCTTTAACGGATGATTTTATATTAGCATCGGTATTTGGTGGTGTAATTGTAGGAATTGGGCTTGCAATTTCTGTACGTGGTAAGAGTACAACAGGTGGTTCTGATTTAATTGCCAAGTTAATTCAAACGAAGAAACCATATTTAAATTTGTCACAGGTGTTGTTAGTGATAGATGGAATTATTATTGCGATTGCAACTGTTACATTTGATAGTATTGAAGTAGCATTATATTCTGGTATTGCTGTATTTGTGATGAGTAAAACAATGGATTTATTTTTAGAGGGTGGCAACTATGTGAAAGCTATGTTCATTATTACAAATAAGGCTGATGATATTTCTGAATATATTATAAATGAAGTTGGAAGAGGGGCAACAAAATTATTAGGAAAAGGTGCTTATTCTAATGAAGAGAAAGAGGTATTAATTTGTGTTGCTAATAAAAGAGAAGTGCCTGGAATAAAAAATAAAATTAGAGAGTTAGATAATAAATGTTTTATTATTATTACAACTGTTACAGAAGCAATTGGAAGCGGTTTTATATCTTAGAAGGAGGCGAAATGCATGGAATTAGAACAAATGGCAAAAATACATCCATATAAAGAGGTTATTGTAGATACAATGATAGATGAAATGGAATCTCATGGAACACAAATGTCTAGGTATTTTGATGGAAATCATTTTCAAAGAGAAAGTTTTAAT
>CANQLS010000184.1 GCA_947624765.1 uncultured Clostridia bacterium | reverse complement strand
AACGCTGGGTAAAGCAATTGATAACATTACTGGGGTAGATGAAACATATGTGTTTGCAGATAGTGATAATTTAGCAGTACAATTTAAAAGTAGTGAACGCTATTATTTAGTAAGCAAAGATGGTGCTGTCGAAGGACCAATTGCAAAAATAGTAGATGAATATGCAGGAGATATTACCAAAAATAAGCAATATGATGGAAGTGAAGCAAAGCCATATCAAATAAATTGTATAGAAGATTTGGTAGAGTTGTCAATTATCACGCATGGAGGAAACAAAGAATTAAATATAGCAGGGAATTGGCTTCAAGATAAATATGTGAAGTTAATGAGAACGTTAGATTTTCAATCCAGCTTTTCCTATAACGACCCCACAACAAAAATATATGGAGATTTGAATGAAGATGGTGTGGAAGAAGATATCAAAACAGAATTAACAAAACAAGAAGAGGGATGTATTGGATTTAAAGGAATAACTAGCTTCGAACGTTCTACTTTTGATGGACAAGGATATGCTATCAAAAATCTCTATATGCATTCTTATAATGGCGGCATTGCATTTCTTCCACGGACCAAAACTAGTTAAAGATTTAACAATGACGGGAACTGTTATTAGTGAAACATGGTCTGCTGCTGGTATTGCTTCTAGTGCTTCGTCTGCAATTAATTGTAAAAATTATGTGAATGTAACGGGTATCAATTTCGTTGGTGGAATTTGTGGAACTAGTAGAGGAGGAGTCATCTCCAATTGCGAAAATTATGGAACGATTACGATGACTAGTATGGGTTGGAGCTATGGGGGCTGCGGAGGCATCGTAGGCGAGTTATATGGTTCCATTGAAAATTGTAGAAATTATGGTGAAATAATAAAAGCGGAAGGGTATTATAATAATCATGTGACTACATATGTTTTTGGTGGCATCACAGGATGGTTGGACTCTGCGGCAAGTGTTAGTGATTGCTTGAATGTAGTTAACTTGGAATATGGTGGCATTGTAGGACAGTGCATGGGAAATGAAGAAAGTTATATTTTAAATTGTTATAATACGGGAAATTGTGGAGGAGGTATGGTAGCGAATGCTTATAGTTGCAATGTTTCCATGATGAATTGCTATAATATTGGAAACTGCAAGGCTGGTATTGTGGAAAAGACTACCGGTACCAATAGTATTCGTATTGTGAATACTTATAACACTGAAAAATGTGATTGTGGTGTTGTAGTAGATGGCATCACAGCATTGACAGAGGAAGAAATGAAAAATCAAAAAACAGTATTAGAAACAGGAAAAACATTTGTAGAAATTTTAAATGAAAATATTGGAGAAAATGAATGGAAACATTGGACAGTAGGAGCAAATGGATATCCAGTATTTGTAAATGAATAAAAACATAATAAAAGTAGGAAAAGTCAAATAATTACTTGCAATTGAAGAGGTGTATTGATAAAATAATTGTAGAATTTTGGTAAAGGAGAAATGAAAAATGCAAATGAGAAAGCTGGAAACCGTTGCGACTCTACACACACACACACACACACACACATTTGTTTTAATTAAAATAAATAATTCAGAATAAAGCTTATTAATAACATAGTAAATAATGAATGGCTAATTGTGAATAGTGAATAATTGGCACAGATGATAGTTCTGTGACTAATTATTATGATTTACTTTTTCTATTTGTTGTTTTGCTATGTTTTTTTGTCGCCTGTTTGAAAATGGAGAAAAAACGTGTAGCGGCGGCCAGTGGCCGCCATAGAGGAGGAGAAACACATGAAAAAAGGAATTTCATTGATTGCATTAATCATTACTATAATTGTAATTATTATATTAGCTGCTATTAGTATTTTTGCGATGAATGGGGTGTTAGAAAGAGCACGTTATGCGAAGTTTTGTGGCGATTTTGATGCGATTCAAGAAGCTGTGAATCAAGCCTATGGGAAAGCGGTGTTAGAAGAAGCCAAGAAAACTGGAGAAAAGAAAAGTAGCCAGCAAATCTATCAAGAATTAGCGGGAGGCACGGCAAGGACTTACCAAGATAAGACATTGTACCAGATGGTGAATGAAGCTTTGCTTGGGTTAACATTACCAGCGTATGGAACGAGTCATTGGTATCTTGATGTTCAAACTGGAGAGGTCTATTTATTAAGTGGATTTGAATATAACGGAAAATTATATACTGGAAAATCAGATGTGGAGAATGGTGGGCAAGAAATTGATTATGCGAAATTTCATCAATGTATTACTGTTAGCATTCCGATAGGAAGTATACCGGTGATTCATAATGGGAAGAACTGGGTCATAGCAGATACCAATAGTCATTGGTATGATTATCGAGAAAGTGCCAAACAATGGGCAAATGTGATAACTGTGAAGAATGATGTGAGAAGTCAATATTTATCCAAACCAGCTGGAACCGTGATTACGGATGATGAATTTGAAAATGATGTAATTGGAATGTTTGTCTATATTCCACGCTATGCGTATCAAATTACAAGTCATTTGCATAATGGCGGAAATGTAGCTGGTAATATCGATATCGTATTTATCAATCAAGAAAATCAAGATATCGATGGGAAAGAGTATAGCGAAGAGTATCCGACCACCACTTTAATAGAAGGGGCAATCGGAACGAAAGATGACCAAATGAATGATTTTGTGGTGCATCCAGCCTTTACTGACAATTTTGAAAATGGTGGATGGGAGCATGATTTGGATGGTTTTTGGGTTGCCAAGTTTAAAGCTAGTAGCAGTACTACAGAATTAGTAGAAGACAAGGGTACAGAAACGGTAACAGTAGAGGGCAATGGAAAAATCAGTACAAATATCGATACTCAAGGCAGAAAAAGCAATACGGATGAAAACGAATATGTGACCATTCGTCCGAATGTAACGAGTTGGAGAAATATTGATATTATCAATATTGTTAGCAAATCAAATGCAATGGCGATGTGGCATGGGTTAACAAATTGTACAAGTCATCATATGAAGAATAGCGAATGGGGAGCAGTAGCTTATTTAACACAAAGCATTTATGGAAATGCGAATATTTACAATAATTCTTATTACGAAGGAGAAGGTAGTTATACAATGGTAACAGGTATGGTAGGCAGTTCACAGGATGATGCAACTAGTGGCGGTTATAAGAAAACGAAGAAAACATATCATGACGATGGTTCGATTGATATCACTTTTATGGATGGA
>CANQLS010000183.1 GCA_947624765.1 uncultured Clostridia bacterium | reverse complement strand
CCTCAACGTACCACTTGTACGCCTCCGGTTCCCTCGTTCGTCCGCCTAGAAATTGCCTCAATTCTTTTTCAACCACAGAATAGCGGAAAATAATTGGGCAATTTCGTTGTTGGACTTCACATCGGAAATTAATTTAAATAATTTTTCAAAATCATGTTGGTGTAGCCGTAGGGGCGCTCATTGGGCGCCCGAAATGTCTTTCTGTTGTATATGGTAAAAATCATGTTATGATTGTATCATAATATATTTTATAAATTGAAAACAAGAAAAATGTTTTTGTTTTTCGGGCGCCCAATGAGCGCCCCTACACTCTAATTGATGTATTATCGTACGCCCACTGGGCGCCGCTACAAATCAATTTTCATTAAGTTTTTAAATTGTTTGGTGATATTATGTATAAAATATTAGATAAAATAAATAGCATAGAAGATTTGAAAAATTTAGATAGTAAGGATTTACCAGACCTATGTGAAGACATTAGGTCTTTTTTGATTAATCATATATCTAAAACTGGTGGACATCTTGCACCTAATTTGGGAGTGGTGGAGCTTACAGTTGCTTTGCATTATATTTTTGATTCTCCTAATGATAAAATTATTTTTGACGTTGGTCATCAGTGCTATGTGCATAAAATTTTGACAGGGCGAAAAGCAGATTTTGATAATTTAAGAAAATTAGATGGAATGAGCGGTTTTCCTAAAAGCTATGAAAGTGTACATGATATATTTAGTACGGGGCATAGCAGTACTTCAATTGCTTCAGCAATTGGTATAGCTATAGCAAATAAATTATCAGGAAAGCCAGATTATACTATTGCAGTTATTGGTGATGGTTCTATGACTGGTGGACTTGCATTTGAAGCTTTAAATAATGCTAGTATGGAGGGTATGAATTTGATTGTGGTATTGAATGATAATCAAATGTCTATTTCTCCAAGTGTAGGAAATCTTTCAGCTTATTTAAGTAAAATTCGTTCAAATAATTTTTATAATTCTAGCAAAATGGGGATAAAGAAAATATTGAATTATATACCAATTGTGGGGAAATTATTAATCAAATTTGTTGAATGGATTAAAAATGGTTTAAAACACGTATTATTACCACAAAGTACATTATTTGAACATTTTGGTTTTACATATTTAGGTCCAATTGATGGACATAATTTAGATGATTTAACTAAAATATTAGAAAGAGCAAAAAGCGTAAAAAAGCCAGTATTAGTACATGTTGTAACAAAGAAGGGAAAAGGCTATATTCCAGCGGAAGAAAATCCAGATATTTATCATAGCGTAGCACCTTTTGATGCAGATGTAGGAGTTACAAAGGTTGATGAATCATTATCTTATTCTAAAAAATTTGGTGATACACTTGTTAATTTGGCGAATAAAAATGAAAAAATCGTTGCCATTACTGCTGCAATGCCAAAAGGAACTGGTTTAGATGAATTTGCTACGAAATATCCGGCACGATTTTTTGATGTAGGAATTGCTGAAGAGTATGCAGTTACATTTGCAGGCGGATTAGCGAAAGAAGGATATATCCCAGTGTTTGCAGTATATTCTACGTTTTTACAACGTGCATATGATGAAATAATTCATGATGTAGCATTGCAAAATTTACATGTAGTTTTTGCAATTGACCGTGCAGGAATTGTAGGAGCAGATGGGGAAACACATCAAGGATTATTTGACTTATCTTTTTTATCTTCCATTCCTAATATGACAATATTAGCTCCAAAAGATGGTAAAGAGTTTGAAAAAATGTTAGATTATGCAATTTCTTGCAATGGACCAGTTGCAATCCGTTATCCTAGAGGTGCGTGTGAATTGGAGCTTGCACCGTCAAAAGAAGAAAACATATTAAAAGCAGAAGTCTTAGAAGAGGGAGAAGATATTACAATTTTAGGCTTTGGTAAAATGGTAAAAAGAGCACTGGAAGTAGCTAATATATTAAAAAATGAAAATATAAAAGCAGAAATTATTAATGTTAGAGCATTGAAACCACTTGACAAAGAAACAATTCTTAAATCTGTTAGAAAAACTAAAAAAGTTATAACTATTGAAGATGGCATTATAACTGGCGGATTAGCAAGCGCAGTACAAAATTTGTTAATCAATGAAACAGATATTTTTAGTATGTTCTTTGCTTATCCAGATGACTTTATAAGGCACGGAAAAGTAGAAGAAATTGAGAAATTATATGGTATGGATGCAGAAAACATAGCAAAAGAAGTAGTGGCAGCCATTGAACGTCATAATAAAAAAATATTTCTTTTTTCATAATTTATAGAGGTACATTTAAATGAGAGTGTAGCGCGGCCAGTGGCCGCCATAATGAAAACACATTAAGGCTTCTAGTTGAAAATTCGGCTAAAATGTGGTAAAATATAGTCATCATAGTGATATGATAAAAAATCCTTGTGGAAGCGGCTGTATAGAAAGAAAAAGTAGTTGTTATGCTAATGAAAAGCATACGCAAAAACGAAATTTCCGGAAACAGTTTGAATAAGCAGGGTGAAAAAGGAGGAAAAGCCATGGGGTGGCTTTTGCTGGTGTTGTTGTTCTCCGGTACTGCCCGGAGAATCGCCGGCGAGACCTTCCGGGGTCTCTTCCGTTTAATAGGACTGATTTTGCTGGTCCTATTTGTGGTGGGCCTTTTTGCGGGCTCACCCTACTAAAGCCGGTGCTATACCGGCTTTTTCTTGTTGGGACAAATAGAGATTTACAATTTATCTAATATATTTCAAATTTTAAAATAAAAAATGGTCTATTAGAGAAATTAGAGTAGTTTTGGAAATTGAAATTTTAGTAATACTCTACAAAATTTCAATAATTTATGTTATAATTTAACAAAATTAAATTTTATGGGAGATTAAACATATGTCAAATATAAATTTTTTAGAAAATGAAGTTGTAGAATTTAAAAAAACAACTGGCGAATTAAAAGAAGCAATAATTTCTATAGTATCTATATTAAATAAACATCAAGGTGGAAAATTATATTTTGGAATAAAAGATAATGGAGAGATAGCTGGACAATATATATCAAGCAAAACTATAAGGGAGGTTTCAAAAGCTATATCAGAAAATATAGAGCCTAAAATATATCCAAGCGTGAATAAAATTAAATTAGATGAAAAAGAATGTATATTAGTAGAATTTGAAGGTGATGATATTCCTTATTTAGCTTTTGGACGTGCATATATGAGAGTTGG
>CANQLS010000182.1 GCA_947624765.1 uncultured Clostridia bacterium | reverse complement strand
CCCTGTTGGCGGGTTGCCTCCTGATGGTGGGTTACCTCCTGTTGGTGGGTTACCTCCTGATGGTGAGTTACCTCCCGGTGGGTTACCTCCCGGTGGGTTACCTCCTGATGGTAGATTACCACCTGATGGTGGATTTCCTCCCGGTGAATTTCCTCCTGCTGGAAGACCATTATACATATTAGAATTTCCATAAGGATTATAATTCTTTATCCTTGCTGTTGAAGTACTACTACTTGAATTTCCTCCACTTTCTTGTCCACCAGATGGATTACCTTTTGGACTTTTGTCAAACACCCTTCTCGTGAAATTCATCATCATTGCTCCAGCTGCAACTCCTGGCATAGATCCAGGTGTATTACCTTTAAATCCAAACATTTGTCTAATAAGTTTTTCTGCTGGAACCATAAAACCTAAAGCAACTATTACATATACAACATTTGTTGAAGCAAATTGCATAGCAGAACCTATCAAAACCATATATAATAACAAATGCAAAGGTTGTAATAATAAATTAAACACATATTCTTTAAACCAAAAATCAAATCCCTGAGCACTTCCATCTTTTACTTTATCAATTGGATAAGATAATGCCACTAAAGGAGAAATCATAGTCAAAAATGCCATATAAATCAATCTTTTAATATATACAACTAAAAATACAACTGTATATACAACTAACATTATATATACTATCGCATAACCAATATATGCATAAGTTATACCATTTGCATTTTTTACTAATTGAGCCTTTATTCTAGCTTGAACTGTAAAATTCTCTGCTGGCCACATTAATATATTTGCTTCACTCTTTTTCGTAGCTAACGTTTCTGGATCCTTGAAAAAATATTGTTTAAACTTATTATCATCTGAATCATCATCACCTACCAAAGCTTCATAAGCTCCCTGTACTAATTCTTTAGAATCTTTATCCGCTTTAACTTCTCCATCATCATCAGTTGTCAAACCAATCATAAAGCATTCAACACCATCTTTATTAACCTGAGTAACTTGTTTTTTCTCCCCATCTATCTCAACTTCTACATTTTCTTCAACCTTTGTAGTTCCTATCATTTCAGTAAACTTATCAACAGCCAAATTTAAAAATACCATTATATAATGCATAATAAACAATAATAACATAGCAACTAACCAATCCATCAGCAATTGCTTATATTTAGCCTTAGTAGAAGCCGTACTAGAAATCATAATTTTAATTCCTATATAAACTAATACTGACATCATCCCTACAAGTGCTATTAACCTAAGAGTAACATACCAATTTGCAATAACATCTCTTAAAGCTTGTATCATAGTTGTTCTATCTTCCGTACCTGAAGAAGTTTCTGCATCTTCAAAAAAATTTACACTAAGCATATCATCTCTATTAGAAAAAATCTCATAAGGAGTTAAACTGAATGTTGGAAGTGTCATAGTATCATCAGCTAACCAATCTTGCAAAATATTTGAAGTAGTGCTAAATGCTATCGATGTTGTACCCGTAGCCGTTAACATTACAACAATAAAAATACCTTTAATTATTAACCTTGGCAGAGAAAGCCAACCTGTCATCACAAAAAAAACACTTACTAATATTACTGCTATAATAATAACCCAATGCCATCCATTCGATCCTGCTCTTACAGAATAAATAACATTATCAGTTCCTGTAAAAATTTTATGTATTAAAGTCATTACTCCATCACACACACCAGAAAACAAAGCCAAAATGTTTCCCATCAGTTCTCCACCCAGACCAGTGTCATCTCCTTTGGCCTGTACTTGTTTTGGTGCTATAAAATTAAACGAGCTTATTAATAAAAATACTATTACGATTTTTTTCCAAATACCACTATCTGTCAAAATCCTCATTTCAAACCTCCTTGCTATCCATTAGAGCTCACTAATTTATTTAAGTTAGTTTCAACAAACTCAAACTCTTTTTTCGTTGGCATAATTTTCAAAATAGCAGTTTCCGCACCGACTTTCAATAATCCCTCACCTCTTTGGCAAGTAACTAAAAATCCTGCTTCACCTTCGGAAAGTTTAAAAACCTCCTTTAAATACTGTATTTCTGATTTATCTTGTGCTAAAAATAGCTTCGTATCTGAAGAAGTAAGGACTGCTTGAGCCTCAGGCTTCTCATAAAAATCTTGAAATCTTTGAGAAATAATAGCAAGTGAAACATTTCTTTTTCTAGCACGTCTTGCCATCTTATTCAAAAAATCTACAGCCTCTGGGTATGGAAGTAACATCCATGCTTCATCAACCAAAACCCTCTTTTTCTTAGCTCTTTTCCTATCCTCACTATTTTTCTTAACATACTTCTCCCAAATCCATGAAAGTAATATCTGTTGTGCAAGTGGTCTCGCAAACCTTTCCTCTAATTGAGAAATATCAATATTAATAAAAGGTGCTTCATCTAACAAATCAAAAGTAGATTGACCATCAAAATATGCCATCTGACCATCATATTCCCTAATATACTGTTTCATAACCTTAAGCAAATAACTATAATGATATTCATAATTCTTATTTGTATTTTCTTTTGCCTTTTGAATTAATCTCTTATACCAGCTTCCAATAGTAGGCATCTGTTTCTTAGTCTTAGCAAGCATATTACCTCTTCCATACATCTGATTTTGATTATCAGATACATATAAACTATTAGGATCACTATTAATTCCTAGAGCTGCATACTCCTCATAAATAATCTCAGCTATAATCTGTTTCGTAAGCTCATTTACCTCATCACTCTTTGTACTACCTTTAGCCATTGTAACCAAAGCTTGCGTAACGTCTTCAACTTTATTCTCAATACTTACAACCATTCTTTCCTTACCTGTAATTTCATCTTTAACAGTCTCTGGTTCTACGTCAAACAAATTGATAACAGTCTTAGAAGTAGGACTAATTACAACATTAATTCCACCCAAAGCCTCAGCAACAATTGTATATTCACCTTCTGCATCAAGTGCAAAACTCTCAATTCCCATAAGCACAGAAGACCTTGAAATCAATGTTTTCATAGTTACAGACTTACCTGCACCAGACTTAGCAAAAATAACCATATTATAATTTGTAAGCGAACTATGAAAATTATCAAACAAAATTGGTGTGCCAGTCTGTTGATTAAATCCAATAGGAACACCTGTATCATGTCCAACCTCAGAAGTAGTAAAAGGGAAAACCGTTCCCATAGAATTTCTATCAAACGCATGTGTT
>CANQLS010000181.1 GCA_947624765.1 uncultured Clostridia bacterium | reverse complement strand
CATATGGTTGTATGGTTTATCAAGAGCAAGTTATGCAAATAGTGCGTGATATTGCTGGATATTCTTTAGGAAGAGCCGATTTAGTAAGACGTGCTATGGGAAAGAAAAAATTAGACGTAATGGCTCAGGAGAGAAAAAATTTTATATATGGTGTTGTAAATGAAAAAGGCGAAGTAGAAATTCCTGGCGCTATTCGTAATGGGGTTGATGAAAAATCGGCTAATAAAATTTTTGATGAAATGGCTGAGTTTGCAAAGTATGCATTTAATAAATCTCATGCAGCATGCTATGCAGTAGTTGCTTATCGAACAGCATATTTGAAAACATATTATCCAACAGAATTTATGGCTGCACTTTTAAATAGTTTTTTAACATCAACATATAAAATACCTGAATATATTGAAGAATGTAAACGATTAGAAATAGAAGTAAGGCGACCAGATATTAATAAAAGCTTTAGTAAATTTACAGTTGATAAAGATAGTATTATTTTTGGACTTGCTGCAATTAAAAATGTAGGTGAAGGTGCGGTAAATAGTATTACAGAAGAAAGAGAAAAACATGGAAATTATCGTGATTTTATAGACTTTTGTCAACGAGTAGCTGGAGAAGATGTAAATAAGAAGTGCATTGAATCTATGATTAAAGCTGGTGCATTTGACTGCTTTGGTGAAACACGTAATACGCTTCTTTGCTCATTTGAAAAAATATTAGATATGATTTCTTCAGACCAAAGGAAATCATTATCTGGTCAATTAAGTATGTTTGGTGAAGATGTACCAGATTATGTTTTAGAAAAAAGAGATGAACTTCCAAAAAAACAATTACTTGCTTTTGAAAAAGATATGTTAGGACTTTACGTATCAGGTCATCCTTTAGATGCATACAGAGAAAAAATTCAGAAATATTCTAATATTTCTAGCTTAGATTTATACAAAGAAGAAGCTGAAGAAGAAATAGAAATGATGGATACAAAATTAACAGATGGTCAATTTGTTAGACTTATTGGTTTAATTTCAGATGTGCGTAAAAAGATTACAAAGAATAATGAAATTATGGTATTTTTAACTATAGAAGATTTAGAAGGTAGTATGCCAGTTATCGTTTTTCCAAAAACTTATGATGTTTATCATCAATTAATTGTTGAGGATAGCATTGTAAAAATAGAAGGACGATTAAATATACGTGAAGATGAAATGACAATTGTTGCAACGAAAATTGAAAATTGTGAAGAAGAATTATCAAGAAAATCTTTTAAGATAATAATTCCAAGCACTCTATCTGAAGAACAATTATCAGAACTAAGAACTTATATTAAAAGTTTAGGAAATCCTAATGCTAATCAAGAAGTAATTATTTGCAATAAAGAACGTCAAAGCAAAGTGGTATTAGAAATAAATCAGCAAATAGAACAAAATTTAGTGAATTATGTTGGAAGAGAAAATGTAATGTGGTATTAAATGATAAAAAAGTGTAGAGGCGGTCATTGACCACCATAGAGGAGGATAGAAACATATGAAAAAAGGAATTTCATTGATTGCGTTAATCATAACTATTATTGTGATTATTATTTTAGCGGCAATTGTAATAGGAGCCGTAATGAATGCTCCTGACAAAGCTAATTTTGCAAAGTATTGTCAAGATTATTCGGAAATTCAAACAGCAGTATCAACACAAGCCACTATTTTATATGGTAAAAAAGTAGTATCAGGAGGAACAGACGTAGCAAATTATACAATGGCGGATGCATATAGGGAGTTATGTGGTGGTGAAAACATTGATATGGATAATGAAAATTATATAAAAATTTCGCCTCAGCAAGCTACCAAAACAGAGAATGGTTTAGGGTTATCATCGCTACCAGAGTATGTGGAGTGGTATGTAAATACTTCTACCGGAGAAGTAGTAACAACAAAATTTTCATATAATGAGATAGATTACAATACGCCAAACGGTACAAAAAAATTTAAAATTAAAGAAAACGAAGAAACATTTGACGAACTATTAGTTGGTAGCAAGTGGCATATTAATAAAGATGGAATGACTCTTACAAAAGGTAATGTTACGGTATCTATTGGGGATTACGTTGATTATACTTATGATAAAGCAGAGGACTACACCACGCTTGGCAGCGAAGGTGGATTTGCAACTTATAAAATATCACAGACACCATCGCTTAAATGGAAAATAGTTGGAATTGACAATGAAGGAAGATTAGAATTAATGAATGAGCCACAATTAGACTTTTCTATGCGGAATTAATAATGTGGCAGCATATAACAATGCAGTATACATTTTTAATGATATATGTAAGTCATTGTATAGTAATGAAAAGTTACATATTTATGCAAGAAATTTAACTATAGAGGATATAGAACAACATTTTACGCAAGCAGGGCAAAATGCAAAAGAAGAATATATTAATAATAATTCTGTAAAATATGGTGAAGTCAAAAAATATGAAGGTAATAATAATTTAAAATATCCATGGATTTACGAACAAGAGAAAAATTCAGGAGTAAATGGTGTTATTAAGGAAGATGGAATTTCTGCTAGTGATTCATACTATACTAGTAGAGAAGAATTAACTAATCAATATAAAACAGCATCCGGAAATTTATTGATTACACAAACTTATTATGGCTTTAATGTGCCAAAAGAATATATAGATAATGAAGTATTTTATGATATGGTATTTAATAGACCAAGTGCATATTATTTAGCATCTAGGGCAGTAGATGCACAAGAGGGCAAAGCTGTATTTAGTATATTACTTGTGGATCAAAAGAATAGAATATATAGAGATAATGTTTTTGATTCAAACGGAAACACGAGTGATGATTATTCATTTTTTGAACCAATACAACCAATTATTTGTTTGCCATTGGATATACAAATTGTTCCATGTGAGGGAGAAAACTCGCAAACAAATATGCATCAATTAAATGTAGAGAATTAAAAAATGTATGAGATGAAAAAAGTGATTGCAAAATTCAAATGTTATTGATACAATAATTTTAGAATTTTGAAATGAAGGAGAGAAAGAAATGCAAAATAGAAACGCTGAAACCGTTGTGGCTCTACACACACACACACACACACACATTTGTTTTAAATAAAATAAATAATTCGGAATAAAGCTCATAAAAAACGTAATGAATAATAAATAGAGAATGGTGAATAATTGGCACAGACGATAGTTTGGCGACTAATTATAAAAATA